>CANRVK010000103.1 GCA_947643285.1 uncultured Eubacteriaceae bacterium | reverse complement strand
ACGTCTGGAACGGAGCGGGAGCGCGGCTTCGTTGGAATACTTCCTTGCCGGAGCGCCCCTTTTTGGCTTAAAGATTGAACTTTAATAAAGAAAATGTATATCTTTTTGAAATCTTATTGTGAAAGCAAAAAAATTATTATATAATTAATACTGAAAGAAAAACTTTCAATTACAGGAATCTGTGTCTGTACCAATTATTAACCAAATAAGAGATAGCTCCTATATCGAAATGAGGGTGTGGTCTGATAAATAGTATGGATATGGAGTACAAAATAATATTTTATAATAAAAAAGATGGGATGTGACATGGAATGAGAATTGGAATGTTGACGAGTGGCGGCGACTGCCAGAGTTTGAATGCGACCATGAGAGGGGTTGCAAAAACGCTATATGCGAATGTGGAAGACGTGACGATTTTTGGCTTTGAAGAGGGGTATCGGGGATTAATCTATGGAGAATATCGTAAGCTGCAGTCCAGTGATTTTTCTGGAATCTTGACAGAAGGCGGAACGATATTAGGAACATCACGTCAGCCTTTTAAATTGATGCGGACACCAGATGAGAATGGGTTAGACAAAGTGGAAGCGATGAAATCTACTTATCGTAAATTGAGATTAGATTGTCTGGTAATGCTAGGAGGAAATGGAAGCCATAAAACAGCTAATTTATTGAGCGAAGAAGGACTCAATGTGGTGACACTTCCAAAGACGATTGATAATGATTTATGGGGAA
This sequence comes from uncultured Eubacteriaceae bacterium, assembly GCA_947643285.1. GTDB lineage: Bacteria > Bacillota > Clostridia > Lachnospirales > Lachnospiraceae > MGBC136627. The sequence continues at coordinate 9,516 of CANRVK010000103.1, read as the reverse complement.
CAGATATGACTTTTGGTTTCCAGAGTGCTGTGAACATAGCGACAAATGCGATTGATTGTATCCATACTACTGCAGCTTCTCATGGAAGAGTATTTATTGTTGAAGTCATGGGACATAAAGTGGGCTGGCTCACTCTTCACGCAGGAATCGCAGGCGGAGCGGATATCATATTGATACCAGAGATACCATATAATATTAATTATGTAGTAGACGCCATCAATAAGAGGAAAAAACAAGGAAAACGGTTTACCATATTGGCAGTTGCAGAAGGTGCTATTTCTAAAGAAGACGCAGCCCTTTCTAAAAAGGAATTTAAAGAAAAGAGAAAGGATTGGAAATATCCGAGTATTTCTTATGAAGTAGGACGTCAAATCCAAGAAAAGACAGGACAGGAGATCCGCATCACTGTGCCCGGACATATGCAAAGAGGAGGAGAGCCATGTCCTTATGACAGAGTTTTATCCACTCGATTAGGCGCAGCAGCAGCGGAAATGATTATGAATGGAGAGTATGGTCATATGGCAGGTATTCGCAATGGAGAAATTGTAAAAGTGCCGCTCTCAGAAGTTGCAGGAAAATTAAAGACAATAGATCCTGACTGCTCTAGCATAAAAGAAGCAAAATTAGTTGGTATTTGTTTTGGAGATGAACCTCTTAAATAAGGTCATCTAATATAACAGGAGTTAAAAAATATGTCTTATACAGCCTTATATCGAAAATTTCGTCCGAGTCGTTTTGAAGACGTGAAAGGACAAAATCATATTGTCACTACATTAAAAAATCAAATAAAAGCCGATAAAATGGGACACGCCTATTTATTTTGCGGCACAAGAGGAACAGGGAAGACAAGTGTTGCTAAAATTTTCGCAAAGGCAGTGAATTGTGAGCACCCGATTGACGGAAGCCCCTGTAATGAATGTTCTATCTGCAAAGCGATTCAGGCAGGGGCATCTATGAATGTGATTGAAATTGATGCAGCATCGAATAATGGCGTAGATAATATTCGGGAGATTCGAGATGAAGTTCAATATTCTCCGACAGAAGGGAAATATAAGGTTTATATTATTGACGAAGTTCATATGTTATCAATAGGGGCATTTAATGCCCTTTTAAAAACTTTAGAAGAACCCCCTTCTTATGTAATCTTTATACTTGCCACTACTGAGGCGCATAAGATACCTGTCACCATATTATCTCGTTGTCAGCGTTATGATTTTAAAAGGCTTTCACTTGATACGATTGCATTACGGCTTTCAGAGTTATTAGAGGAAGAAAAAATAGAAGCAGAAGAAAAAGCGATTCGTTATATTGCAAAATCCGCAGATGGGGCGATGAGAGATGCACTCAGTTTATTAGATCAGTGTTTGGCTTTTTATATGGATCAAAAGCTCACTTATGAAAATACATTAGAAGTATTAGGAGCTATAGACACAGAAGTATTCAGCGGACTTCTCAGAAAAATCATAGCACAGGATACTTTAGGGACTATCAAACAATTAGAACAGATCATCATGGACGGGCGAGATTTGAATCAATTTGTGATAGACTTTATTTGGTATATGAGAAACTTACTCTTTTTGCAGTCTACAGAGGATATAGAAGATATTTTAGATGTGTCGAAAGAGGCAAAAAAGGCATTACAAGAGGAAGCTAGTATGGTAGAACCAGAAGTTTTAATGCGTTATATCCGCATTTTCTCGGAATTATCAAGCCAAATTAAATATGCCTCTCAAAAAAGAGTATTGATAGAAATCGCATTAATAAAATTGACAAAACCTGCTATGGAATCAAATTATGATTCTATTCTCAATCGTCTTTCTCTGATAGAAAAACAATTAGAGCAGGGAATCGCAGTTTCAAAACCAGAAAAGATTTCACAGCCTTCTAATCCCATACAGACACAACCTCTTCCTGCTGCTCCTAAAGAAGTTCAAGATATCATAGAGGTAAAGGGCGATATCATTCGTAAATTAAGTCAACCATTGAAAAATTATATTCGTTCATGCCGTTTTCAGGAAGCAGGAGAAAATAAATTCCTTTTGGTTACAAAAGATGAAATCGCTTATGGAGTGATTAATACTCCAGAAAAAAAGGAAGAATTAGAAAGAGTGATTTCTGAATGTATGCAGAAGGAAATCATGATTGATATAAAATTAGAAAACGAGATAGAGCATAATGCCGATGCCTTTCTCAACGCACAAAAAAATATTCATATGGAAATCGAGGAGGAATAAAAAAATGGCAAAACGTGGTGGATTTTCTGGCGGAATGCCGGGAAACATGAATAATCTGATGAAACAGGCGCAGAAAATGCAGCGCCAGATGGAAGAGAATGCAAAAGAGTTAGAAGAAAAAGAATTTACAGCAAAAGCAGGAGGCGGAGCGGTAGAAGTCACTATTTCTGGTAAAAAAGAAGTCGTAAAAGTGAAATTATCTGAGGAAGTAGTTGACCCAAATGATATTGAGATGTTGGAAGATTTAATTGTTGCTGCTACAAATGAAGCACTTCGCCAAGTAGAGGAAGCTTCTCAGGCTTCCATGGCAAAATTAACAGGAGGTCTGGGCGGATTAGGCGGAGGATTCCCCTTTTAGGAGATAAAAAGAATGGATTACTATAGCAGTCAAATAACAAAACTCATAGAAGAACTTTCTGCACTTCCCGGAATAGGTTCAAAATCTGCACAGCGTTTGGCATTTCATATCATCAATATGCCGCAGGAAAGAGTGGACAATTTAGCTCACACGATTACAGAAGCGAAAAAAAACATAAGATATTGTAAGAAATGTTATACGCTGACTGATAAAGAGCTATGTCCTATTTGTGCGAGTACAAAGAGAGATGCGAAGACAATTATGGTGGTAGAGAATACAAGAGATATGGCGGCTTATGAAAAGACAGGAAGATATGAAGGAATCTACCATGTATTACATGGAGCGATTTCTCCGATGTTAGGAATAGGTCCGAATGATATTAAATTAAAAGAATTAATGACAAGATTATCGGAAGAAGAAATACAAGAAGTGATTATCGCTACAAATTCTAGTTTGGAAGGGGAAACCACTGCTATGTATATCAGTAAGTTAATTAAACCAACAGGAATAAAAGTGACTAGAATCGCCAGTGGTGTGCCAGTAGGTGGGGATTTGGAGTATATAGATGAAGTGACATTATTAAGAGCTTTAGAGGGTAGAATAGAATTATAAAGAAGAGTGAAGGGCTGTCGTGCTGTTAATGTTTTTGAATCATGCAAGATAAATTTATAGTTTATAGAGGAATATAAAAGAGCATGATGATATAATGTTTAACACGACAGCCTGTTTGCGAAGAGAGAATATTTAATCTCCCTTAATCATAGAAACAATATTACGAATCATTTTATCAAAGTTAAAAATCACTTTTCCTTTTATATCAGATACTTTTACAGAACCGAAAGATCGGCTGTCATTGCTGTGATTTCGATTATCTCCTAATACATAGATACAGTCTTCTGGAACGATAATATCAACATCTCCATTAAAAATAGGTTCATTAATATAGGTTTCATTTAAGACTTCATCATTTACAGTGATAATACTGTTTTGAATCACGATATGATCTCCTTCTGTACCAATAACTCTTTTTACATAATTATTATTTTTAGCATCATGAGAATTAAATACTACAATATCATTATGAGTAACACTTCCTAATTTCCAAAGAATTAATTTATCTCCATGTAGAAGGGTTGGATTCATGGAAGGACCATCTACAATGCTTGGCTGAATAAAGATTAATAATAAAAAGGTAAGAATAAGGGCTGTTCCTACGATTTGTACGATATCGATCAAAATGCCTTTTAAAGTCACTTTCTCTTCAGAAGATTTATCCGCGCTATCTTTCATTTGAATTGGTTTCTCAGACATAAAAATTCTCCTTTTATATAATTGATATTGTTATTTTTATTTTTTATTTACAAGTATTATATCATATTTTTTATTGAAAGCAAAGAAAAAGAGAAGCTATATTAAGAAAATGGTTATGGTTCAGTCTATTTGAGCATCAAAGGGTCGCTTAAGCAAGGAAGTATTCCAGCGAAGCCGCGCTCTCGCTCCGTTCCAGACGTAGCTCATTAAATTCTCTGAACCCAATGGGTTCACCGACGTCTTCCAAGGGGCTTCTTTTGGAATACTTCCTTGCCTTCGCTAGGCTGTTGGCTGTTCTTTGATGTAGTCAACGGTTTTTTTATTTTAACCTCATCAAGGAAGTCCCCCGCTTCTAAGCCGCCAAGGCGAAAGCGGTGGGTTGGGACTTCCTTGTTTCCGTGGGAGTGCAGACTCCCACGGAAAAGCTGCGATAGCAGCTATGAGGTTATGAGCAAGTAGCGAAGCGGATTGCGAATATCCGATTTGACTGAATATGTGAGGTTTGGGTATCTTTTAATTGTTTGGGAAAAAATGAGAAAATATTTGTTATATATTCTATGAAGTGGTATTATATGTTTATAGAGGTTAATTAAAAGGAGGAAGGAAAATATATGAATGAAATACAAAAGAGAACTAAAACTGCTTTAGATGGAGAAAGTATTTTGCAGAAAGCACCGATTTCAAAAGAAAAGATTTTTAAAATAATGTTGTATTTAACATACATAATTGCAGGAATGTTTTTTTTAAAGAATATAATCGGAAAAGCTTGGTGGGGATCTATTATTATTGGTATAAGTATAACCATTTTTTCTATTGTGGTTATAGTTATGAAAGTAATACACGCTAAGGAAAAATATCAACAGTTTGCAGTGGCAATGGGATTGATATTTTTGGTCTTTATTATATCTATTAACAGTGGTGATTATTATAGTGATGATTTTCCATTATATTTGGCTGTTATTGGGCTGACCGGATTATATTTGAGACCGAGTTATACAAGAATACAATGTATTACGGTTGTTATTTTACTGCCTATTCAATATTTTTTACATCCAGAAAAATCAGAAAATTTATCTCAATTTTTATTATGTTTAGCAATGTTTGCTGTGGCGTCATTTACATTTTACTTAGCGATTCAAAGAGGTGGTGCGTTTATCCAAATGAGTCAGAAAAGAGCAGAACAAGCTGAAGAATTACTGAAATCTATGCAGAATATAGGAGAAGAACTGGAACAGAATTTTGAGAGTGTTTCGGCAGGAATTGAAAATATGAAGCAGGCAAATATTCAACTGGAAGGAAATGCAAAAGATTTAAAGGAAGGTTCTACAGGTATTATGCAGGGGGCTAGAGAGGTATCGGATACCTGTGATAATGTGCAGAATAAAATTCAGGTTACGGAAAAACAAATTGATGACCTCAACGAAGAAGTGAAAAGTTTTGAGAATACTATGGAACAAAACCGTCAAAATATGAAAGAAATGGGACATCAGATGGAATTGGTGAAAGGAGCGATAAAAGAGGCTTCCGATATTTTCCATATTATGGATCAACAGATGCATGAAATTTGTGATGTGACACAACAGTTGGATAGTATTTCCTCTAGCACTACTATGTTGGCGCTTAATGCTTCTATTGAGGCAGCTAGAGTGGGTCAGATGGGAGCTGGATTTGCGGTGGTAGCATCTAAAGTGCAGGATTTAGCGGTAGATAGTAATAAATGTTCTAGTCAAGTGACCGATGTAGTGAAGGCTATGCAAAATCAACTTCAGAAGACCAGTGAGCAGCTTAAAGAAAGTACAGAAACACTCAATATTTCTATGGTAGCTCTCTCAGACCTTCAAGGGAGCTTTGATCGTTTGAATGAACAGTTTGATTTGCTGTACCATAATATTGGACAACAAAATCATAATATCAATCAGGTGGATAATATCTTTGGACAATTAAAGGAAAAAATTTCAGAGATGAGTTCTTATTCCCAAGAAAATCAGGCATCTGTAGAAGAGGTTGTGGAGGTAATAAAGATCTATAAAAACAATATGTGGAAAGTTATTGATGATACAAAGCAAGTACATGAATTATCTTCTTCTATGCTGGAATTGTCAAGAAATAATAGAAATTAAATAATAAACTTATTGCTTTAAGGGAAACTTTGATTTTGATATGGAAAATAGTAATTAAAAGGATAGATAATAATGAAATAATATTTCTATATTATGATAATAATGAAAGATGATTTCAAAATAGACTGAAATTTTTAGAAAATATATTTAATTAATAAAATAATGAGAGATAATAAAATGATTTAAAAGTTTTTTATAAGAAAAATAAAAAAATGCTTGACATATTAAAATAAAAGTGCTATATTATAGATAACAAAACAAAAGGAAATAAAATATAAAACAATGGGACAAGTTGATTTTAAATGGTTAGGAGGCGATACCCTTGGGAAGATAAAGATAAAGTACTTATTCAATTTAATATAATAATGAAATGATAAATTCCTACAAATGACTTTTAAATAGATAAATGAAAAACTCCAAAGAAAATAATAAAATACAAATCGAGGAGAGAATATATGGAGAAAAAAGTTATTATAATTATATTGAATAGAGAAAAAAGCTTCTTTTCTGAAAATCTTAGTATTTTACTCAGAAGATACTGAGAAGAAAATAAGAAGGAGAGTATTTCAAGATGACCTTGTACATAACTTGTGGATAATATTTTCTTATAGATGTGTACAAAATAGTACAAAAGAAATTAAAAATTTTGTTTACATGTATGAGAAAATATCCACAAGATAAGATAGAAGAAAGCGGAAAAGCATTAAAATACAAAATATATTGTAAAAAATCTTATAAATGTATGAGGGAAATCTTGAAAATACTCATCTTAAATGAAGAAATTTTTAGAGATGTGAAAGATAAGAGGAAGAGATAGTCAAGTGGGAATAAGAAGATGCCTTCGATTAAAAAAGTGAAAAAAAGAAAATGAATAACTGAATATAGAAAAGAGTTATCACAGAAACATTTTATAATGTTATGTGATAACTTTTTTTGTCTTTTGGTGGCTTATTTACTTTTTTATTTAGAAAAAATAAAAAAACAAAAGATTTTATTAAAAAGTTCTGCTATATTTTGACAACTATATTACCGTGTGATACACTGATAATGTTGAGCATTTATTCCAGCGGGCAATGAGCAAAGTGGCTGCTTGCAGTGGGGTATTTGATTAAAAAATGGTAAGAAAGATATGAGATAGTAGAGTATTACATAAGTGAATGAGAAAGAGAAGCTATGATAGAGGAATTTAGAGCAAAGAACAAAGGGATAAGGAGTGGGACATTTTGGATAAGTATGAATATAATGAAAAAGCCAAACAAATTAATGATAGAATAGAAGAAAAAGATTATATGGCAGCAGCTAGAATCGCAGATGAGATAGATTGGAAAAGAGTGAAAAGTGTTAAGATGCTGACGAATGTAGGGAGTGCTTATGCTGAGATAGGGCGATATGAAGATGCAAAAGAGATTTTTCTTATCGCATTTCAACGTGCTCCAATGGGAAGGCGTCTGGCATATAAACTGACAGAATTGAGTATAATTGCAGGGAAAATAGAGGAAGCGGAGATGTATTACCAAGAATTTTTGGAAATAGCTCCCAAAGATATAAGCCGATATGAACTTTTATATAAATTAGAAAAGAAAAAAGGAAAGCCTATTGAAGAATTAATTAGAATTTTAGAAGAATATAAGGAAAATGAATTTGATGATATTTGGGCGTATGAATTAGCTAGGCTATATCATAAAGCAGGTATGTCAGAAGCTTGTATTACAGAGTGTGATGAAATTATTTTATGGTTTGGGGAAGGAGAGTATGTGGAAAAAGCGAAAGAATTAAGAGCTCTTTATGTTCCGCCGGATTTTAATAAACGTGGAAGATATAGACATCAATATGAACCACAGACTACCTATATTTCCCATATGAACCAATTAGATTTCCTTTCACAGGAAATAAAAGAACAAGAACCACAAGCGCCAAAAGTGGTGGAAAAGGAATCTGAGAAAGAAATAGAGAGTGAACCTCAATTAGAGGGGAAGTTGTTCGCTCAGGCTCAATATTATGATACAATGAAGGAAAGAGAAGAAAAAATAGAGGAACAAGAAATAGAAAACGAGGAACAGGAAGAACAGAAGGAACAAGAACAAGAGCAGGAACAAGAAAAGAGTTCTGAAGAGCAAGAGGAAGATACAGAAACCTCACAGGAAGAGAAATTTGATTCTCAAGAGGCAGAATCACCTCAAGGAGAAGATGAACAATATAATATTTATCGTGTGCCAAGAAAGTATTTACAGATGGATATGCCTATAGAAGAAATTGTGAAAAGATATGGAAGGGTAGTAAAAAAAGAGGAAAGACAACAAGAGAGAATGAGGGAGGAACAGAGAGAAAGAGAGGAATTAGCTCGTTTAACAGAAGAACAAGAAGAAAAATCTTTCGATGATTCTAATAATTTAGAGAGGGAGGTATCTTCAGATTTTAAAGAAGAAGATGTGGAACAAGAAGAAACATTTAAGGATACGATGGAAGATATGGAAGAAAAGTTAAATGAGATAGAAGAAACTGTTCCTGAATCCAAAGAATTATCAGAAGAGAGAAAACAAATCTTTGCCCAATTTTTACATATGCAGGGAGTGGAGGCACAATTAGCAGAGATATTTGAAGAGATAGAACAAAGAAAAGAAGAGAAAACCACTTCTGTTTTAGAAAATGTTATTATTATTGGAGAACATAAATCTGGAAAGACCAAGTTAGCAGTAGATTTATTAAAAGAAATAAATAAAACAGAGAATAAAAAAGGGAAAAAAGTGGCGAAAATATCAGGAGGACGTTTAAATAATAAAGATATATCAGAAACAATCCTCCGCTTACATCAAGCAGATTTACTGATTGAACAAGCCAGTGATATGAATAAAACAACTGTAAAAGAATTATTGAATGTGATGTCAGAGTATACAGGAGGAATGATAGTAGTTTTAGAGGATACAAAAGAGAATATAGAATATCTATTAAAGGAAAATCCAGATATTAAAACACATTTTAATTATCAAATTATATTAAAGGAATATGATATAGCAGATTGGGTGGAAAAAGCTAGAGAGTATGCAAAAGGAATGGATTATATCATTGATGAGATGGCAACATTAGCTTTATCTGCTAAGATAGATGGAATATTCGCAAAAAAGACCAGTATAGAGATAGATGATATAAAACATATTGTAAATAAAGCTATTGAAAAGTCAGAAAAGAAAAACTTAAAAAAGTTATTTGATACCGTATTTTCAAGAAAATATAAGGATTCTGATTTAACAGTCTTAAGAGAAACAGATTTTGAATAAAGATTCAGAAGGGAGATTTTTCCGTGAAACTAAGGAAATAATATCCAAAAAGGCTGAAAAATCAAGGAGAATATTGTAACAAAAGGGTCGCTCCAGAAAGACCCCGTTCCAACGAAGCCGCGCTTTCGCTCCGTTCCAGACGTAACGGACACTAAATTCGCAGCCCCGCTTCTTGCGGGTTTGCTCATTAAGTGCCGACGTCTTCCAAGGGGCTTCTT
>CANRVK010000102.1 GCA_947643285.1 uncultured Eubacteriaceae bacterium | reverse complement strand
TTTCTGATGGATATGAAACAGAATTAGGACAAGGCGGCGTGAATGTATCAGGAGGGCAAAAACAGAGATTGTGTATAGCAAGAGCACTGTTAAAAAAGCCTAAAATCTTGATCTTAGATGACAGTACAAGCGCTGTGGATACTGCAACGGAAGCGAAGATAAGAGAGAGTTTTTCTGGAAGTTTAAAAGATACCACCAAAATTATTATCGCACAGAGAATCAGTTCTGTTATGGAAGCGAATAAAATTTTAGTTATGGAAGAGGGAAAAATTGTGGGGATGGGAACACATAAAGAATTAATGGAAAATTGTGAAACCTATCAGGAAATATATTACTCTCAAATGGATAAGGAGGGTATTGCGTAATGGATGAAAAGAGAAAAGAGCGGTTGATAAAAAAATATGAAAGAACGGTAGAAGAGCCTGCGAAAAAAGGACCAGGACCGGGACATGGACATGGACCAAGAGGGGGACGTGGACCGGGAGGAAAGCCCAAAAATGCAAAACAGACGATAAAACGCCTATTTTCTTATTTGGAAAAAGAGAAAATGAAATTATTTTTTGTGGTTTTATGTGTGATTTTAAATGCGATTGCGACTTTAGGAGGTTCTTATTTATTAAGACCGATTATCAATACTTATATTGCACCTGAAAATGGAATAGGAAATGCGAAAGGACTTTTTTTAGGGTTAATGGTTATGGCGGGTGTATATTTAGTAGGTATAGCTGCTTCTTATTTACAGTCCAGAATCATGATAAGTATTTCTCAAGAGTCAATCAAAAATCTGAGAAATGACTTATTCCAAAAAATGCAATCCCTTCCTGTTCGTTTCTTTGATACTACGAATCACGGAGAGATCATGAGCCGATTTACAAATGATGTAGATGCGATAGGTGATATGTTAAATAATACAATTGTACAACTAATTTCAGCGGCGATCACTTTAGTTGGAACATTTTCTTTGATGGTATATACGAATATTTATTTAACAGTGGTGGTATTGGTGATGATTCCTGTGCTGACCAAAGCAGGACAATTTGTGACAAAACACAGCCGAAAATATTATAAAGCACAACAAGCTGCACTTGGCACTTTAAATGGTTATATAGAAGAAACTGTGACAGGACAAAAGGTGGTAAAAGTATTTTGTCATGAAAAAATGGCAGAAGATGAGTTTGAATTTTTAAATTATGACTTGCGCAATAAGCAGATAAAAGCGCAGTTCTTTGGCGGAATTATGGGTCCAGTGATGGGAAATATAAGCCAGATAAGTTATTCTTTGACAGCAGCGATAGGCGGTATTTTATGTGTACTGAAAGGATTTGATATTGGCGGACTGACTATATTTGTAAATTATTCCAGACAATTCAGCAGACCGATTAATGAGATATCCATGCAGGTAAATACGATATTTTCAGCACTTGCAGGTGCGGAAAGAGTGTTTGATATCATGGACAGAGAACCAGAGCCAGAAGATGAAAAAGATGCAGTAGAATTGCAAGATGTAAAAGGAAAAGTGGTATTAGATCATGTGACTTTTGGATATACATCAGATAAAATGATATTAAAGGATATTTCTCTCTATGCAAAACCCGGTCAGAAAATCGCTTTTGTAGGTTCTACGGGAGCAGGAAAGACGACGATTACGAATCTGTTAAATCGTTTTTATGATATTCAGGAAGGCAGTATTAAGATTGATGATATAGAAATCACACATATAAAAAGGGATAGCTTAAGAGAACATATTGCGATGGTGCTACAGGATACCCATTTATTCACAGGAACGGTCAGAGAAAATATCCGCTATGGAAGGTTAGATGCCACAGATGAAGAAGTGGTACAGGCTGCAAAAACAGCGAGCGCTCATTCCTTTATTATGAGGCTTGAAAATGGATATGATACTATGTTAGAAGGAGATGGAGCGAATTTAAGTCAAGGACAGCGCCAACTTTTAAATATCGCGAGAGCTGCTATTTCTAAAGCTCCTATTTTGATACTAGATGAGGCAACAAGTTCTGTAGATACTAGAACGGAGAAACATATTGAACATGGACTGGATCGGTTAATGAAAGACAGAACAACATATGTAATCGCTCATAGATTATCTACGGTTAGAAATGCGAACGCGATTATGGTATTAGAAAAAGGAGAGATTATAGAACGAGGAGATCATGAGGATTTATTAAAACAGAAAGGTAGGTATTATAATTTATATACGGGACTGTGTGAATTGGATTAAATGGAAAGATTGGGAAAAATGTTTGGGGAATGTTTTTGAGAAAGGAGCGCGGCAGCAAGAACCTATTCCAACGAAGCCGCGCTTTCGCTCCGTTCCAGACGTAATGGTACTAAATTCGCAAATCCCGCTTCTTGCGGGTTTGCTCATTAAGTACCGACGTCTTCCAAGGGGCTTCTTATGGAATAGGTTCTTGCTGCCGCTAGTTTGTTGGCTGTTCTAGGGAAAATAAATGATATTTCATTTTGTTGAGGGAGTTGCATTTATTAAGGCTTATAGTGAAATATTGATTAAGGTTTATAGCGAAATGGGTATTTAACAAAGTTTGATATATTTATTCATTATGCTTACAACATTTGATTTTTTGTTTTTGCGTTCTATTCATAGTAAATCTTATTATTGTTATCGAAAATATACTTGTTCATCTTGAAATTTTCTAGTATAATATATTCATACATATATTGCAGTTTTCAAAATATCATACTTTGTTATATTTTATTATGAGGTATTTATGCCTTTGCTTTTATTTTTGATGAAAGGATTTTATTATAATCGTTCATGAAATCTAGTTTTCAAATTTCTGATTGCCAAATTGGAAAATTAGAATTATTTATATAAAGGAGAAAATATATGCATTTGGATAAAACTTCTCATCAAAACTCTAAAGATGAAAATACATTTTTTAAAGAAGATACTATGACATGCTGGTCTTTTTTGCAATATTGGTTGTATGCAGCCTTTCCCCATTGTTATGGGTTGAGGAATTATCTTTTGAAACATTTTCCATATTCTCGGGAATGGATTAATCAAATGTTTAGAATGGATAAAAAGCAAGAAATTACTCCTATCCATCGAACAATTATTGTAGAAGAGAAAGAAGTTACATTATTGTTATATCGATATCATGTAGAGTATAGAATGGAAGGTCAGGAATTGTTTCAGCCCTGTTTTCCTTATCATGTGGTGGAAAATCTGGATAATGATACTTTTTTTCTTCTATTGCCTGTAGTGGATATGGCTGAAATAGGGTATAGTTATCCAAAGTTGATGTCAGATCTGATTCAAAGATTGTCTGAAACAGCTCTGCCAAAAAAAGATATAAAAGATGTAGCATATGCACTTAGTGTAGGGTTAGCAGAAGCTGACGGTGCAGAAGACGAACCACTGTGGGTTATTTGGCAGGAAACAGTAAATCACCTTTATGGTGCTGAGTGGTGGTCAGATGAAGGGGAACTCCATCTATTCCAACAACGGAACTTAGAGAATCATAGATTGCCAGATGCCTATATTCTTGCTCCAAAAGGGGGCGATATTTTTTTATGGGCAAAACATATGCTTTCTCGATGGATTTCTTCTCTGCCCGTAGACTGAAAATAGAAATTATATTTTCCTAGAACAGCCAATAAACTAGCACAGGAACACATCTATTCCAAAAGAAGCCCCTTGGAAGACGTCGGCACTTAATGAGCGGTTTCGCAAGAAGCGGAACGGCGAATTTAGTACCGTTACGTCTGGAACGGAGCGAAAGCGCGGCTTCGTTGGAATAGATGTGTTCCTGTGCGAACCTTTATCACCTCCTTACCCAACCATACCGGAAATATTTATATCACAAAATACTAGACTTCCTTATCATAGTTTTTAGAGAATAAGATTGATTTTCCCTTTTTTTTATGCAATAATAAAAAACAACTAAGTTTGTAACAGAACAGAATTAATTATTCTGCTCACATAAAAAAATACTTTGGAATGAAAGGAAAATGGGAAAATATGAAAAAAATAGCAAGATGGTTTTTGATTTTGTCAAGTGGTGTATTATCCATTTTATTATGCCTTTTATTTCTTCATCATTTTACACAGAATGTACAGCATCTGAAAGCAAAAGATATAGAACAAGAAACAGATAGGGAAGAGAATATAGGGCAGATAATAGAAACACCGACAGAAAGTCAACAGATTTTAGTACAGGAAACGAAAGAATCAGAAACAAAAAAACAAAGTGATACAGAGGAATTAGGCGAGTTAGGAAGTGCATTAAAGCCTGTTATTTTATATTTGGACGGAGAACCAGAAATCTTGTTGGGAGGAGATGTATGTTTACAAGATTTTATCGTGGAGAAATATGATGCCTATGGGATAGAAGGAATCCTCACACAAAATTTAATTTATTTGATGAAAAACGCAGATATTACCATGGTAAACCAAGAGTTTGCTTTTAGTGATAGAGGAGAAGCACAGGATAAGCAATATACTTATCGCATGTCACCAGATAAAGTAAAAATCTTTCAGGAATTAGGAATTGATATTGTAACACTTGCTAATAATCACGCTTTAGATTATGGGAGAGAAGCGCTTGATGATACTTTTTTGACTTTAGAAAATGCAGATATCTGTTATGTAGGAGCAGGAGAAAATCTAAACAGAGCCAAAAAAATGGAAGTGATAGAGGTACAGGGAAAGAAGATAGGATTTTTAGGGGCATCTCGAGTGATTCCGGTTGCAGAATGGAACGCAGGAGAGAGCATCAGTGGAATGTTAACTACTTATTCTCCTGATATTTTATTAAATGAAATTCAAAAAGGAAAGAAAGATTGTGATTTCCTGATCGTATATGTACATTGGGGAGAGGAAAGAGAAAATATGCCAGAGGATTATCAAAGGACAATGGCGAAACAATATATAGATGCAGGGGCAGATGCAGTGATTGGAAGTCACCCTCATGTGATGCAGGGAGTGGAATATTATAAAGAAAAACCGATTCTCTATAGCCTTGGAAATTATATTTTCAGCACTCGCACAAGACAATGTTCTTTAGCAAAACTGAAATTAAGAGAAAATGGAAAAATCACGGTTCAGCTTTTTCCATTTGAGTCTTCCAGTTTTCCAATCCGATTGATGAATGAACAGGAAAAAAAGGAATTTTTTCTCTATATGGAGAGTATTTCTTTTGGTATAACCATTGATGAAGATGGGAATGTAGTATATAATGAAAAGAAGTTAGATAAATAATAGTATATTTGGATTTTGATAAAAAAATGAATTTTAGGAGGGTATTTTATGCAGGGAGAATTATATAATATGATGGACTGGCCTACAATAGAGGCGATTGTGTATTCAGAATATGATAAACCACATAATATTTTAGGTCCACATATCACAGAACAAGGTGTTTTGATTCAAGGCTTTTTTCCAACTGCAGAAAGAGCTGTAGTGAAAGTGGGAAGTGTTCAATTTGAAATGGAACAGGTAGATGAAGCAGGATTTTATGCGGTATTGATACCAAGAAAGAGAGTGCCGGAATATACTTATATTATTACTTATGAAAATGAAAATGTGAAGGAATTTCATGATCCATATGCATTTTCTCCTGTGATAACACCAGAAGAACAAAAGAAATTTAATGCAGGTATTTTTTATGAAGTATATGAGAAATTAGGAGCACATCCGATGAAGATACAAGGGGTATCAGGGGTGTTATTTGCTGTTTGGGCTCCTATGGCAATGCGTGTCAGTGTAGTAGGGGATTTTAATCATTGGGACGGCAGATGTCATCTGATGAGAAGATTAGATGATTCAGGGATATTTGAATTATTTATTCCAGATTTGCCAGAAAATGCGCTCTATAAATACGAAGTAAAGACAAAACATAATCTTCCTATGTTAAAGGCAGATCCTTATGCGAATTATGCAGAATTGCGTCCGAATACAGCTTCTATTGTTTATGATATCAATAAGTTTAAATGGACAGATGAAGAATGGTTAAAACACAGAAAAAAAGTGGACACTCAAAAACAGCCGATGGCGATTTATGAAGTTCATATAGGATCTTGGAAAAAACCAGAGGATGGAAGAGAGTTTTATAATTATCGTGAAATCGCACCTATGTTAGCGGATTATGTGAAAGAGATGGGATATACTCATATTGAATTGATGCCGATTATGGAGCACCCATTTGATGCTTCATGGGGTTATCAGGTCACAGGATATTATGCACCTACGAGCAGATATGGAACACCAGAAGATTTTATGTATTTCATGAATTATATGCATTTGCGTGGAATTGGCGTCATTTTAGATTGGGTTCCTGCTCATTTTCCTAGAGATACATTTGGGTTGGCAAATTTTGATGGGACTTGTCTTTATGAACATGCAGATCCAAGACAGGGCAGCCATCCACATTGGGGTACGCTGATTTATAATTATAAAAGACCAGAAGTTTCTAATTTTTTAATTGCGAATGCGTTATTTTGGGTGGAAAAATATCATGCAGATGGAATACGAATGGACGCAGTGGCGAGCATGTTATATTTAGACTATGGAAAGCAGGACGGAGAATGGATTCCTAATATTTATGGAGGAAAAGAGAATTTAGATGCAGTAGAATTTTTAAAGCACTTAAATTCTATCTATAAAAAGAAGGAAAAAGGAGCGATATTGATTGCAGAAGAATCTACTGCATGGCCAAAAGTGACAGAAGATGTGGAGGAAGATGGATTAGGATTTGATTATAAATGGAATATGGGCTGGATGAATGATACATTAGAGTATATGAAATGTGATCCATTATTCCGTGGCGACAATTATCATCTCTTGACATTTAGCATGGTATATGCCTATAGTGAAGATTTTATTCTCACATTATCTCATGATGAAGTGGTACATGAAAAGGCTTCTTTATTAGGAAAGATGGCAGGACAGAATTTAGAACAAAAAGCTGCTAATCTGCGAGCATTATATGGATTTATGATGACTCATCCGGGTAAGAAATTATTGTTCATGGGGCAGGAATTAGGGCAGTTGACAGAATGGTCAGAAGAAAAGAGTGTGGATTGGGAATTATTGAATGAGGATTTACATAGGCAGATGAAAACCTATGTGAAAGAACTCAATCATCTATATCAGAGTCAGAAGGCACTATATGAATTAGATTTTCAGATAGAAGGATTTGAATGGATTAATTGCATCTCTACCATGGAGAATATATTAGTATATTTAAGAAAAACACAGAAAAAAGAAGATACTCTGTTAGTGGTATGCAATTTTTCAACAAATATTTATGAAAATAGAAAGATTGGAGTGCCTTATCACGGAAAATATAAAGAAATATTTAATAGCGACAGCAAACGATTTGGCGGCAGTGGACAGCTTAATACTAGATTAAAACAGTCGAAAAAAGAAGAATGTGATGGCAGACCAGACTCTATTTTTATTAAAGTGCCTCCTATGTCTGTCACTATTTTCCAGTATGTTCCATTAGAAGAAGAGATCGTGGATAATAAAACAGCCAAAAATAAGAAGACAGAAACAACAAAAGCGGAAAAAGAACAAGTAGAACAGATCCGAAAAGAGATTATGGCAGAATCTGTCGTGCCAGACGCTATAGTAGAAATAAAAAAAGAAGAAAAACCAAAAGCGAAAGAAGAAAAGGCACAGACGAAAAAAACAAAAAATATAAAAAAAACAAAAGCAGCAAAAAAGAAAAAATAAAAGGACATAAAGGTAAAGGAGGAAGAAAATTCTAATGACGAGTGATTCCACAACTTTCATAGATGAAATAGAAGCGGCAGTAAATGACTTATCCACTCCCGGAAGGCTAGAACAGATATTAGATGAATTTTTACCCAAAGTAACGGTTTTTTTGATCAATATAGTGTTTGCTTTATTGATATTATTTGTTGGCAGGAAGCTAATTAAATTTCTTTTAAAATGGTTGAATCGATCTTTTGAAAAAACGAATATGGATATCAGTGTTCGCAAATTTTTGAATTCATTAATAAAGGCAATTTTCTATGCGATTTTGATTTTAATATTAGCTGATATTGTAGGTGTTCCGACGACGTCTTTTGTAGCATTTGTGGGTTCAGCCGGTTTGGCACTTGGTTTAGCTTGGCAGGGAAGTTTATCTAACTTCGCAGGTGGAATTTTAATTCTGCTTTTAAAACCTTTTAAAGTGGGAGATTATATCATTGAGGATTCACAAAAAAATGAAGGTGTGGTAGAAGCGATTGATTTATTTTATACAAAATTATATACCACAGATAATAAAGTAATTATCATACCAAATGGCTCATTGGCAAATAGCAGCTTGACGAATGTAACAGCACAAAATATGAGGAGAATCGATTTTAAAGTTGGTATTAGTTATCAGGCAGATATAAAAAAAGCAAAAGAATTATTATATCATATTTTAAATAGCAGAGAAAATATCATCAAAGAAAAAGACATTATTGTATATGTGGACGAATTAGGCGAAAGTGCTGTAATATTAGGATTTCGCGCATGGACAGGAACAGAAAATTATTGGAAAGAACGCTGGAGCATTTTAGAAGAAGTGAAAGAAGTATTTGATGCAAATGGGGTAGAGATTCCATATAATCAGTTGGACGTACACATACAAAAATAAAAAAAGAAGAGATTATCAACAGTGATAGAGCTGATAATCTCTTCTTTTTAGTATAAAAAGAAAATCTATTTATGATAAGTGATATTCTTCTAAAAATTTTTCATTGATAGAAATAACTTGTTTCATCGCCTGTTGGCTGGGAGCTCCGAGCGTGAGGCGTTTTTCCACACAGGTTTCTAAGTTTATCGCATCATAAATATCAGATTCAAATACAGGGCTGATTTCTTTTAATTCTTCTAATGTCATTTCATCAATAGATTTCTTTTTTTCAATACAGCTTAAAACTAATCTTCCGATAATTCCATGTGCATCACGGAAAGGGACACCATGATTTACAAGATAATCGGCAGCGTCTGTCGCATTGGTAAATCCGTTTTTAGCGCTTAATTCCATCGCCTGTTCATTAAATTTTATAGTGGAAAGCATACCGACAAAAAGCTGTAAACATCCTTTTGTGGTATCTATCGCATCAAAAGTGAGTTCTTTATCTTCCTGCATGTCCTTGTTATAGGCGAGAGGAAGCCCTTTCATTGTAGTGAGAAGAGAGATGAGTGCTCCATAGACACGTCCTGTTTTTCCACGCACTAATTCTGCAATATCTGGATTTTTCTTTTGAGGCATAATACTGCTTCCTGTGCTATAAGCATCATCTAATTCTACAAATTTATATTCATTTGTATTCCAAATGATGATTTCTTCTGAAAAGCGGCTTAAATGCATCATAATAGTGGACATAGCACTTAAAAGTTCTATCAAATAATCTCTGTCGGATACCGAATCCATGCTATTTAAAGTCGCTCCAGCGAATCCTAGAAGTTCAGCGGTATATTCTCTATCCAATGGATAAGTAGTACCTGCTAATGCACCAGAACCTAGAGGGGAATAATTCATACGTGCATAGATATCCACAAGCCGAAAGTGATCTCGCTTTAACATCTCAAAATAAGCTCCTAAGTGATGTGCTAATGTGATAGGCTGTGCTTTTTGCAAATGGGTGAAGCCGGGCATATAAGTTTTGATATGTTTTTTCATAAGAGAAAGAAGAGTAGATAACAATTCTTTTAAAAGATTATCTAAAAGTTCAATTTCTTTTTTGGTATATAATTTCATATCCAAAGCCACTTGGTCGTTGCGGCTTCTGCCAGTGTGGAGTTTTTTTCCAATTTCATTAGTACGCTCAATGAGATGTGCTTCCACAAAACTGTGGATATCTTCATAAGAATCATCAATTATCAGAGAGCCATTTTCAATTTCAGCGAGAATATCTTTTAAAGCAGAAATAATAATATCCCGTTCTTCTTCTGTTAAAATATGTTGTTTTGCGAGCATTGTCACATGTGCAATACTGCCATTAATATCTTCTTGATAAAAACGTTGATCAAAACGAATAGAAGCGTTAAATTGATTTACTAATTCATTCGTTTCTTTTGTGAAGCGTCCGCCCCATAATTTCATAATAATTCTCCTTTTTGATATTATTTATATTTTGAATACTAAATAAGATTTATTATAACATAAAATGATTATAAATGAAATAAAAATGATCAGGATAAATGGGGTTCGCTGCGGCAAGGAAGTATTCCAACGAAGCCGCGCTTTCGCTCCGTTCCAGACGT
>CANRVK010000101.1 GCA_947643285.1 uncultured Eubacteriaceae bacterium | reverse complement strand
AGCCGCGCTCTCGCTCCGTTCCAGACGTAACGGTACTAAATTCGCAGCCCCGCTTTTCGCGGAACTACTCATTAAGTACCAACGTCTTCCAAGGGGCTTCTTATGGAATTACTTCCTTGCCTTCGCTAGTTTGTTGTATCATACGTTAATTCATAAAGCACGAAGGTAGTTGTATAACAGTTTTGATAGTTGTGAACTATAATTGAGCAAATCCAGAAAACTGCACAAAAAATTCTGTGTTTTGTATTTCATTCAAGGACAAAACAAATATAAAACCTCAGATCTGTCATTGTATAGCGGACAAATTTGTGCATAATTTCAAATTTGCTCATTTATAGTTGTGAATATAGGGGAGATATATAGATTGAAAGCTATCTAAGTATAATTGCAGAGAGAATAGAACAATTAAAAAAATTTCACTAAGAGTTTATTAAAACTATTAAAATATGAGTAAACTTTTTTTGATGATATCAAACTAACAGAAGAAGAATGGTATTAACAAAATTAATCTAGTTTAAATGCTAAGCGATTAATGGAGTTCTTCTCCCGTTAATTCTTGATAATCACAAATGGCTTGATCATATTTTAAAAATTCTTTATATTTTCTTTTAATTTCTTCTGGTACATCTTTTTTCAGTTCACGAAATCCTACTCCCATTATTAAATATTCTCTACATTCCCGATAAAGTTGTGCTCTTTTAACAATATCAATATATTTTTCGTCAATATCTTCTATCTTTTTCATTTCTTTAACTCTTTTCTTAAGAATTTATCTGATTTTTCTATTATAATTTAATTTTTTTATATATTCAATAATTAAATTATTTTATTCTTGAATATATCTTTTTATATTCGCTAGTTATTTTTTATAGATAGTATGTTTTTCCTAGAATAGATAACAAACTAGCGGAGGCAAGGAAGTATTCCATAAGAAACCCCTTGGAAGACGTTGGTACTTAATAAGCAGTCCTGTTAAGGGCTGCGAATTTAGTACCGCTACGTCTGGAACGGAGCGAGAGCGCGGTTTCGGTGGAATACTTCCTTGCCGGAGCGTCCCCTTTGCTTAAAATGTACACAAAAGAATTCTTGTATTTCCAAAAAAAGTATTTTTTCTGTATTTAGATAAGATTTGACATTAAATAGGGCTTTTGCTATAATTTTTATAAGCAGAGTGAAATTAGAAAGGAAAAGTAAATAGTAAAGTAAGGTGATAAAAGGGATAAGAATGATATAAAACAGAGCAAAGAATAAAATGATAAAGAAAGTGGTGATAATGAATATGGGAAAAAAAGTAGAAAAACAATCGGTAAAAGTAAAGAAAATTACAGTTATTACAATCAGTTTATTGATAGTAGAAGCTATCGTTTTAATTGGACTTATTATTTTTAACCTTAAAACACAATCACGTTATAATACTCAAGTGGAGCTTACAGATTATGCGATACAGTATAAGACGGGTTCTCAAAATTTAACAAATGCAGTACGTTCTTATGCTGTAACGGGAAATATAGATTATTATAATGCTTATTATCAAGAGTTAAATGTGGATAAGAATAGAGATAATGCTTTATCAAAGCTACAGAAAATAGGACTTACAGAAGAAGAACAATCTTATATAGATCAGATATCACAAACTTCTAATAATTTAGTTCCTCTAGAAGAAGCCGCTATGAAAGCGGTGCAAGAAGGAAGAATGGAAGATGCGAGAGAAGCAGTATATGGACAAGAATATGAGGCTTCTTTGCTTATCATAAATAATTTGACAAATACTTTTATAGAATCTATGAAAGAGAGAATATATAAAGGTGTATCTATTATGGGAGTCATAGCATTAAGTTTTGATGCTATTTGTTTTATTGTATTGGGGATCGTGATTTTTACTGTGATAGGAAATCTTAATTATATTAAAAAGGAGCTGATAAATCCTATTTTAATCGTGGAGAAACAGATGGATTATATTGCAAATGGAAATTTATCGGCAGAATTTGAATTAGAAGTGAATGATTCAGAAATTGGATTATTGGCTAAGTCAATACATAATACAAAGGATATTTTAAAAAGTGTGATAGGAGAAATTTCAAGTACGTTAAAAGAGATGGCTACGGGAAGATTTGACCTCACATTACATGAAAATTATATTGGAGAATTGAGCGAGATAAAACAATCTTTTGAAGAAATTTTTGATGAATTAAATGATACATTTTATCAAATACAGACAGCAGCAAATCATGTCAATGAAAGTTCTTCTCAGATGGCAGAAGCGGCGCAAGATTTAGCAGAAGGAACTACAAATCAGGCGAGTGTGGTTGAGGAAATTTTAGCTTCTATGAATACAATAGAAAATACGATTGAAGAGGATGCGAAAGAGGCGAAGAAATCAGCAGATGTAATAGCAGATATAGGGAATTCATTAGGAAAGAGTTATGAGATGTTGATTCGTTTAAAAAATATTATTGATGAAATGAACAAGAGTTCTGAACAGATCGGAGGAATTATCAATACGATTAATGATATCGCCAGTGAAACAGATTTATTGGCATTAAATGCGGCGATTGAAGCAGCAAGAGCTGGAGAGGCAGGAAAAAGTTTTGCGGTGGTAGCAGAACAAGTGAAAAATTTAGCGAATGCTTCTTCAGAAGCAGCTCAGAATACTACTGTTTTAATTGAAAGTTCTTTACAGTTGATTCAAGAAGGTACGAAAATGGCGGAGGTTACGGCTACGGATTTAAATCAAGTTATGAGTAATACCAAAGAATCGGTGAACAGAATGGCTTCTATTGCAGAATCTTCCGAGATCAAAATCACACAGATTCGGGAGGTTACAGAAGGGGTTAACCAGATAGCAGTAGTAGTGGAAATGAATTCTGCAACGGCTGAGGAAACAGCGGCATCTAGTCAGGAACAGAGTTCTCAAGCAGAGATTTTAAGAAATATGATAGAGAGATTTAAAATCAGCGGAAAGTAAAATATAGAGAAATCATCTCCTAATCGAAACCTTGTTAGGAGATGATTTCTTTTATTTTTATGAAAAAGATTGTTTTATAAAGTGATTATTTCGCGAGCAGCATCATGATATCATTGCTTCTTTTAATGAATTTGGACATGGCATCAGGCTTTAATGGCTTATGGCTTATCATCGCTAAATCATAGAGTTGTTCACAGAACATAGTAACGTTTTCTGAATCTTTATGATTTAGGATATATTGTACTAAAGCATTATTCGCATTTAAAACCAGAGTTTCGTTATTGCCGAACGCATCATTATTCATGCCATACATGTTGTACATTTTCATCATTTCTTGCATACGTCTGCTCTCTTCAGAAAGGGTGATCATAGCAGAAACATCGGAATTTTTTAGTTTTTCTACTTTTACATCTAGTTTATCATTATTTAATGACTTACGGAAAATATCTGTTAGAGAGTCAATGTCTGCTTTCATCGCTTCTGTATCAATTTCTTCTTTAAATTCTTCTGTTAAATCTGCATCGATCCGCTGGAATTTGATTTTTTCATTTTTCTGCTCTAAATGACTGATAAATGGCTGATCAATATTATGACTGAGATAAAAAGCATCTAACCCTTGTTCTTTAAACATCTTGATATATTGTCCTTGCTGTATATCATCTGTAACATAGAAGATAGTGCGTTTTGGTGGTTCTGTTTCTTCTTCTTTTGCGTCAGAATTTTCATCTATTTCTGAACCATCTTTATCGATGACTTCTGCCTGATTTTGATCTGCATTTTCTTCTGATGATTGTGTTTCTTCATTTGGTTGTACCTCATCATTTACTTTTAATGCTTCTGGAAGGGTGAGATATTTGCCATCTAAATTTTTAAATAGGATATAATCTGTCATTTTTTCACAGAATTTATCATCTTTTAAACAGCCGAATTTAATAAATGGACTGATGTCATCCCAATACTTTTCATAATCTTCTTTTTCTGTTTTACACATACCAGATAACTTGTCTGCTACTTTTTTAGAGATATAATCCGCAATTTTCTTTACGAAACCATCATTTTGTAGAGCGCTTCTGGAAACATTTAAAGGAAGATCTGGACAGTCAATCACACCTTTTAACAACATCAAAAATTCTGGAATGACTTCTTTAATATTATCCGCGATAAAGACTTGATTGTTATATAATTTTATAGTTCCTTCAATAGAATCATATTCGGTATTGATTTTAGGGAAATATAAAATTCCTTTTAAATTAAAAGGATAATCCATGTTCAGATGAATCCAGAATAGAGGTTCTTTATAATCGCGGAATACTTTGCGGTAAAATTATTTATATTCTTCCTCTGTACATTCATTTGGATGTTTTGTCCAAAGTGGATGAGTATCATTTACAGGAACAGGGCGTTTATTAATTTTATATTTATCTTTAGCGGGAGATACTTCTAACACTTCTTTTTCCCCGTTTTCGTTCTCTTTTTCTTCTGTCTTTGCTTCTACATGAATCGTTTCTACAATGGTGTCTGTATCTAATAATTCGTCTTTTTCAATTTCTTCATATTCTTGAGGCGCATTTGCTTTGGAAAGATAGATTTCTGTAGGCATAAAAGAACAATATTTCTCTAAAACTTCACGGATGCGGTATTCATTAGAAAATTCTAAGCAATTTTCATTTAAGAAAAGAGTGATTTTTGTTCCAACAGTATTCCAAGTTCCGTCGCTCATTTCATATTCTGTTCCACCATCACATTCCCAATGAACTGGAATAGCATCTTCTTTATAAGAAAGGGTGTCGATGTGTACTTCATCTGCTACCATAAAAGCAGAATAAAAGCCCAAACCGAAATGTCCGATAATCTGATCTTCATTTGTCTTATCTTTATATTTTTCCAAAAAATCAGTAGCACCAGAAAAGGCGATCTGTGTGATATATTCTTCCACTTCTTCTGCAGTCATACCGATACCATTATCGATAAAGGTTAATGTTTTTTCTTCTGGGTTCACAATTACCTGAATGTTAAATTTATGATCTTCTGGGATATTATATTCCCCTACCATTTCTAGTTTTTTTAATTTTGTAATCGCATCACAGCCATTAGATACTAATTCACGTACAAAAATGTCGTGATCGGAATACATCCATTTTTTAATAATAGGAAATATGTTTTCACTACTGATTGAAAGGTTTCCATGTTTTTCCATTTTTTAAGCACACTCCTTTGATTTTGTTTGATAAATTTACAACAAATTAGTATTTTTTTGTGTTTTTATTTTGTCTATATCATATCATAGTACGCAATTTTTCAATTGTCAAGAACAAATTAGCACTCATTTAAAAACAGTGCTAATAATAACCTGAAAACCGTATATTATATGGGGGTTAACACAAAAAAATTTTATTATTTATGGAAAGAGTATTAAGAGATGGTTGGATTATAAGTGAAAGGGGCGCTCCGGCAAGGAAGTATTCCAGCAAAGCCGCGCTTTCGCTCCGTTCCAGACGTAATGGTACTAAATTCGCCGTTTCGCTTCTTGCGAAACTGCTTATTAAGTACCAACGTCTTCCAAGAGGCTTCTTATGGAATACTTCCTTGCCTTCGCTCGTTTGGTGGCTGTTCTAGTTTGTGAAAAGAGAGTTTCACAATAACAATAGAATAAAAGGCGGAATGGTAAATCTTTTTTATAGTTTTTAAAAAGGATTGTAAATTGAAACAAATAATGTTAGAATAGAAAAGATGATTATAAGTTTAAAAATTTATGATAGAATAAAATAATGTAATAATTGATTTTCTATGTTATCCATATAGTCGGGCTGATAGATATGAGTATAAACCAGATGTTCATATCCAGCAATAGATTTCTCTATAGTTGCCTTTTTATTATAACTTGTATATAGTATTTTGTAATCATTTTTGTCAAGTATAATTCAAATGGTGATTGTAGAAAATAAGAGTATGCTTTTTCTGGCATACTCTAATTTTTTATAGAGAGGAGTGACAACATTTTTTTCGATAGTAGAAATAAAAAAAATAAAAATTCAAAAGATAAAAATTTAAAAGATACAGCCTTTCTTGATATGTGTGAGAAATTTGGAATAAAAACGAAAAGGCAACAGAAATTATTTAAGAATTGGTTATTGTATCATACAACTCTAAACTCTGCTGTTTTTATTGATACGGAAGAAATAGAGAAAACATTAGAAGAGTTTAAGAAGGAAATGAAAAAAAGGGAAGAAACAAAAGAAGACGAGAAAGAAAATTAGGGCTTTTGCAAAAGCAACAAGCCCTTTTATAGATATATAAAATATTTTTTTGGTTTTTATTTGTATCAATTCAAAGCTTTATTTTTTATAAAATTTTACGGTTTCACTTGCTATAAGTTTTATTTTTCACAGATTAAGTAAGTTGACAAATTAGCGAAAGTGCGTTTTTTCTGAAATAGTTTCTTACCAAAACAGAACTTTAAAAATTTTTTTGCAATTTTGTTTTTAATTGGGTATAATAGAAGAAAATTATAATTATGGAGGAAAGAAATGGTCGCTTGTAAAGTGATAGATATTAAAGGCTTTATGGCAAAACTTTTATTAAAGGAAATATTTGATGAATTTCTTGTGATAGAAGCAGAAATTTCCACAGATATCCGATTTTCTATCGATGGTCATATACAGGAAGAGTTCTTTACAATAGAAGAGAGAGAAGAGCTTCCAAAGGAGAGAATCGCCTTATGGAAAAGACTGCGCCCTATATGTTTTGAACTGATTAAAGGAAAAAAAACGCCTAAGAATATGAAAATAGTCTTTCGTGCGAAGCAGGAAATGGTAAAAAGTTTATTACAAGAAACAGGTCTTCCTTATCGGGAAGAGGATATAGAGGGACTTTATTTACATATTCGATATGAAAAGGAAAGTTTATATTGTATCACAGGAGTTTCTATGAGAATATTTACGATGGAAAAGGGATTAGAACATAGCTGGGATAAAAGGGTACAAGAGTTTTTAAAGACATCAGAAATATTTTATGAGATGGAATAGGACTAACGATAAACAGGTTAAATAATATCTAAATGGAGGCAATAAAATGGAAAAGGAAACAGAACAACTTTTAAAAATATTAGAACAGGGAGTATCTCCCTTTCATGTTGTAAAAGAGGCAAAAAAACAGCTAAAAGAGGCAGGATTTGAAGAGCTTTCTTTGCAGAAAAAGTGGGAGTTAGAAACTGGAAAAGGATATTTTCTAACCCCATTTCAGTCTTCTTTGATGGCATTTTGGATTGGAAAAAATTATAAAAGAGAAGATATGCTCAGAATAGAGATGGCTCATACAGACTGGCCTTGTTTAAAAATTAAATCTCTGCCAGAAAAAAAGGGAAAATATAGAACATTAAATGTAGAAGTTTATGGAGGACCTATTTTAAATACTTGGTTAGATCGTCCGTTATCTGCTGCTGGAAGGGTTTCTATAAAAAGTAAAGATATTTTCAGACCAGAAGTCAGATTGGTAGATTTTAAAAAACCTATTTTTATCATACCGAATCTAGCCATTCATATGAACCGCGATGTCAATCAAGGAATAGAGTTAAATAAACAAGTGGACTTACTTCCTTTAGCAGGGATAGCATCAGAAAAAGAGAAAGATGTAGAATGGTTTTTGAATTTATTAGCTAAGGAATTAAATGTGGAACAACAAGATATTTTAGATTTTGAAATCAATCTTTATAATAGCGATAAGCCAGAAGTGATAGGGGTGAATGAAGAATTAATATCTTCCCCTCGTTTAGATAATATTACCAGTGTACAGGCATGTGTGACCGGAATAATAGAAGGAAAGAGAAATAATGGAATCAATGTGATCGCTTTATTCAATAATGAAGAGATAGGAAGCAGGACAAAACAGGGAGGAGATTCTGCATTACTTCCTATGATTCTGGAAAGAATATATTTAGCACTCGGACAGACGAGAGAGGAGTATTTAGCTGCAGTTGCTGATGGAATGATACTCTCTGTAGATGTTGCTCATGCGATTCACCCAAATCATCCAGAAAAATGTGATATCACCAATCAGATTTATTTAAATGATGGTGTTGCCTTAAAACTTTCTGGAAATCAGCTCTATGCTACAGATAGTGAAGCGGTTGGAATCATAGAGCAGTTATGTCAAAAGTATGAGATTCCTTATAAAAAATTTGCGAATCATTCCAATATCCGAGGAGGTTCTACATTGGGATCTCCGGTTTCCAGTATTTTGATAATGAAGACAATAGATGTAGGAATACCGATGTTAGCAATGCATTCTTCTAGAGAAACGATGGGGAAAGAAGATCAGGTGACTTTATGTAAATTGATGAAAGTATTTTTTGAAGAAGAAAGA
Source organism: uncultured Eubacteriaceae bacterium (assembly GCA_947643285.1). Taxonomy (GTDB): domain Bacteria; phylum Bacillota; class Clostridia; order Lachnospirales; family Lachnospiraceae; genus MGBC136627. The sequence goes on along the minus strand of CANRVK010000101.1, from coordinate 1,988 downwards.
AAATAAATATTTTTTATTTACTTTAAAAAGGGGTCGCTGCGGCAAGGAAGTATTCCAGCGAAGCCGCGCTTTCGCTCCGTTCCAGACGTAATGGTACTAAATTCGCGGTTTCGCTTCTTGCGAAACTGCTCATTAAGTGCCAACGTCTTCCAAGGGGCTTCTTATGGAATACTTCCTTGCCTTCGCTCGTTGGTTGGCTGTTTTACTTTTTGAAAAAAATGGTTTCATGATAGCAATTTTTTATGTAATGTAGAGAATAATACTTCACAAAAAAAGGGTTGTATGCTATTATATATAGTAATGAAAGCTACATAAAGTAGAAATGTTTAGCAGAAAAACTTTTAAAATCAGGATTTATACTGCAATTCAAATATAAGATGCGTTTAAAAAGCGCAGAAATGGAGGATTACTATGAATTATAAAATAATAGTAGACAGTTGTGGAGAGATTCCAAAATTACAAAAAGAAAGCCAAAGATTTGAAACTGTTTCCCTGACTCTTATGATTGGAGATTATCAAGTGATAGATGATGACACTTTTGACCAAGCTGATTTTATCCGAAGGGTAAAAGACTATGAAGGATGTCCAAAATCTGCATGTCCTTCTCCAGAATGTTATATGCAGGCGATGGAAGGGGACTATGACTGTATTTTTGTCGTCACTTTGTCAGAAAAGTTGAGCGGTTCTTATAATAGTGCGATGTTAGGAAAGTCTTTGATACAGGAAAAAGAGCCAAATAAAAAGATTCATGTATTTAATTCGCGCTCTGCTTCCATAGGACAGACACAAATCGCTTTAAAAGTGCAAGAATTAGCAGAAGAAGATGTTCCTTTTGAAGAAATCGTAAAACAAGGAGAGGCATTTTTAGAGGAGATGGATACTTATTTTGTACTGGAAACATTGGATACACTCAGAAAAAATGGAAGACTATCGAATATACAGGCAGTTTTAGCAAATGTATTGAGTATAAAGCCGATTATGGGAGCTACAGAGGAAGGAAATATCTGCAAATTAGATCAAGCGAGAGGAATCAATAAAGCTTTGATAAAAATGGCAGAAATTATAACTCAAAAAGTGAAAAATCCAGAACAAAAAAGATTGATGATTTCACACTGTAATTGTAAAGAAAGAGCAGAATATGTAAAGAAATTGATAACAGAACAGATAAAAGTGAAAGAAACCATTATTTTAGATACTAGAGGTGTGAGTACAATGTATGCTAATGATGGTGGTGTGATTGTAACCATTTAACTTCATTAAGAGAAACAGCAAAGCGGATTGTAAATATCCGCTTTTTTAATCGATTTTAAAATTCAAAACTATTTTTAATAAGGTTCGCTCCAGAAAGACCCTCTTCCAACGAAGCCGCGCTTTCGCTCCGTTCCAGACGTAGCTCATTAAATTCTCTGAACCTAATGGGTTCACCGACGTCTTCCAAGGGGCTTCTTTTGGAAGAGGGTCTTTCTTCCGCTAGTTTATCTCCCTTTTCAGAAAAGTGTTCTCTTTACTTTTTCCAAAAATCTATGAAATGTCTACACACATTATATTTTTAGATATTTTAGTGACTATACAACAAGCTATTTTTTCTCTTTGTACGAGGATTTTATTATTCTTAATTAAAACAGCAACGGTTCTTAAACTGCAGATATATTCATCTGATTCAAATCGACCATTTTTTTCATGACATTTTCACATAAATTTTGATTTATGAGAGTTATTATAATCTTTTTCATAAGAAAAAAAGTCAAAAATTTTTTATAGATAGTATGATTTTAAACAGTTTTTTAAAACATATTGGATTATGTATATCTTATTATTTTTATCAAATTTATGTACATACAAAAGACATAAACCTTAAAAATTATTTTTAAATAAAACACTTTTTATGCTATCTTATTTTAGAGATAAAGCAGATTTATGTATTTCATATATCCTAGAATAGCTGACAGACTAGCGAAGGCAAGGAAGTATTCCAAAAGAAGCCCCTT
>CANRVK010000100.1 GCA_947643285.1 uncultured Eubacteriaceae bacterium | reverse complement strand
TCTTGCGGGTTTGCTCATTAAGTGCCAGCGTCTTCCAAGGGGCTTCTTTTGGAATGGTTCTTTGCCTGTGCTAGTTTATCGCTATGGCTAGTTTTTTATATAATTGTGTTGTGCCTATAGTAAGGGAATTATATGATAAAAATAGGTTGATTTTTTATTGTCTGTATAATGGAGTTAAAACTCTAGATTTCAGGTGAAACCTTTCTGTTAATCCCATAACTTCAAATACAGAAAAAAGAAAAATATCTTTTAGAAAGAAAATTTTAGGCTGCTTTAGCGAGCACATCGAATCTATTGACTTTAGTCGTAGTAGTTTATTTTCTTGTTATTGTGGAATTTGCTTTTTATAGATAAGAAGAGTTAACAGACTAGCAAAAGCAAGAAAGTATTCCAAAAGAAGCCCCTTGGAAGACGTCGGCACTTAATGAGCAAACCCGCAAGAAGCGGGGGTGCGAATTTAGTGTCCGTTACGTCTGGAGCGGAGCGAAAGCGCGGCTTCGTTGGAATACTTTTTTGCTGTAGCGGAACTTTGGAACTTTGATTTATAAAGATGTTTAAGTGACAGAGTGCCTGATGGGTCTAGAATAAAAACTAATGTTATATTTATATTAAGAAATTGAAATAGTGAACCGAAATAATAATCATAAAATAAAGGGTTTATTATTTCGTATAGAATTTGTATGTACGGGATTCATAAGTATTGCAAGATGAAAATTTTATTTCGGCAAGAATTAAGAAAACCGTGCGGAAATGAGGTAAATGATGAATGTAAATATAGCAGCTATGCAGGAAAATACTAGCATTAATCCGCTGATTACAAAAAATGGATTAGAAAATCAAAATGCAAAAGTATCTGATGTAGAAAAGAATAAAGAGGTGAATTATAACAATAAAGGGGTAAAAAGTACTACGGTGGAAAAGAGTGTAGGAATTTACCGTGGAGAAAAAGTATCAGAAGATGAAGTGAATAAGAGAATTGCTGAGGTCAAAGCTAAGCTAGATGAATTAGTGAATTATATGACGGGCAAGGACTATGAGGATTTAAAAAAAGAAGGGCATAAAATTGATGCTTATGATGTAGAAAAGATCGTGACAGTAATAGACCAGATTAAAGTGAAATTAGCAGCTTATTGTGATGATTATAGAGATCCTATGGGAGATTCTGATATAGAGATGGTTGCGTCTGTTATAGGAAGTGCAGGTATGGCACAATCAGTGGCGAGTAAAATGAATCAATATGATATTCCTGTGACAGAAGAAAATGTAAAAGATGTGAAATCTGCAGTGGATATGGCTCAGGAGATCACACAAGTGCAAAAAGAACAAGCGGCTTATATAGCAGGGAATCAGATAGAACCTAGTATTGAAAATGTTTATAAAGCACAGCATAGTGGAAATCCTGTGAATGTAAAGGAACAACCCAAATTAAAAGAAGAAGAATGGGAGCAGTTAAAAGAACAGGTTGCATCTGTATTGGAAAAAGAAGATATTTCTGTGACAGAAGAAAATATGGAAACAGCACGTTGGATGCTAGATCAAGAACTGCCATTAGATAGCATTACTGTAAAAACCTTTTATAGTCTTCTTTCTGTAAATATACAAGAGGATTGGAGCGCAGAGGAAACTGTTGAGAATATTATACAGGCGATGGCAAAAGGGAAAAAGGCGAAAGAAACCCTTGTAACAGGCGAAAATTATAGACCTCAGACAGTAGAAGAGGCATTACAGATATTAGAAGAAAGAGTGAAGAAAGAATATAGTGCGAAAGATACCAGTATTGAGGCGGTAAGAGCACATAGACAATTAGAAGAAATTCGTCTGATGATGACAAAAGAAGCTGGCATGAATTTATTAAAAAAGGGAATTGATATTCAAACAGAACCTTTGGAAAAGTTAGTGGAAGAGTTAAAAACGCAAGAACAGGAATATTATAAAAATTTATATCAAACAGATGGACTAGAAATGACAGCGGATAAAGTAGATATGGTGAAGGAAACTGTAAATACGATTGAAGCGTTAAAAACTGTGCCTTCTTATGTTATTGGAGAAATGGCGGAAAGTCAGTCTGTATCAGCCGTTACAGCAGGAAAAACCTATGAAGTGGGTACTGTTTTAAAGAATAGATTAGATGCAGCTGGAGAATCGTATGAAGCATTGATGACCAGACCTGATAAAGAGTATGGTGATAGCATTAATAAGGCATTTCAAGGGATCGATGAGATTTTGAAGGATATGAATCTGGAAACGACAGAGGGAAATAGAAGGGCAGTTAAGATATTAGCTTATAATCAGATGGAAATTACAACAGAAAATATAGATAATATCAAAGAACTAGATTTTGAATATCAATATTTATTAAAAAATTTAACCCCTCGTGTCACTTTATATATGATAGAGAATCATGTGAATCCCTTACAGACTGAAATTCATGAATTAAATGATAAAATTGAGGAGATAAAAAGAGAAATAGGGGAAGGAAAAGAAGAAAAATATAGTGAATTTTTGTGGAGACTCGAACAAAAGCAGGAACTTTCACAGGAAGATAGAGATGCTTATATCGGATTATATCGGCTGTTTCATACCGTAGATCGCACACAAGGAGCGGCGATTGGTGCGTTGGTCAACCAAAATACAGAGGTGACGTTAGAAAATTTATTGATGGCAGCGCGTTCTAGAAAAGCAAGAGGAATCGATATTTCCATGACACAAGATTTTGGAATGACAGAGGTGAATTGGAAAGAAAAAAATATCACAGAGCAGTTGAAGGGATTTATGGATACTTTTGAGAATCCAAATGAATCTTATGCGCAAGAGAAGAAAAGGCAGATAAAAGAACTGAGTGGAGAAAAAGAAGCGATTCGTATGCTCACAGAGAGCCAACAGCCAGTTACTATCAATCATCTGATGGCAGCGGGATTTCTCACATCAAAAACAGGAACTATATGGAAAAATTTATCCAAAGAAGAACAAAACCAGAAAATAGATGCGTTTTTAGAAGGTATGGAAGAGAAAGAGAGCATGGAAGAACCATATCAGAATTTAGAAGCAGATGCAAAACAACAATTAGAAAATGCACTGTATCAAACCGAAACCACTTATGAGAGATTAGAAGATCTTCGATTATTTTATAATACAGCACAATTTATTACGAAATTGGCAAAACAAGAAGATTACTATTTGCCAATGGAAATGAATGGAGAAGTGGTAGATGTGCATTTGAAGATTGTACATAAAGAGGAAGATGCAGGAAAAGTGGAAATACAGATGAAAGTACCCAAAATAGGGGAAATAAGAGCAGAATTTAAAGTGACAAATACAAAGGTAAAGGGATTTTTGCTTTGTGATAGTGTAGAAGGAGTGGAGAAAATCCAACAAGTACAAAATGAATTTCATTATGCATTACAATCACAGGGATTAGAAATAAATGAAATGGTATATAGCTGCAGCAATAAAATCCCTAAAGTCACAGATCAGATAGAAAATACAGAAGAAAATAAAACACAGACTAAAACATTATACCAAGTCGCAAAGACATTTTTATCTGTCACAAAAAATATGAAAGAGATCGCTTAATGAAAGGGAAAATATTGCCGATAAGATAAATAGGGTTTACGGAAAGAAAAATCAAAAGAGTTTATGTTCGCACAGCATCCATAAACTCTTATCCTATATAATTTAGATAAATGAAAAGCTGTGCAGAAATGAGGTAAAAAATATGAGAATTAATACGAATATAACAGCGATCATGGCAAATAGTCATTTACAGAAAAATGATAATGCGCTCGGCAAATCACTAGAGAGATTGTCTTCTGGACTAAAACTAAATCGATCTGCTGATAATTCAGCAGGAATGGCGATTTCTGCTAAGATGCGCGCTCAGATAAAGGGGTTAGACCAAGCCAATAACAATGCTTCTGATGGAGTTTCCGTTATTCAAAGTGCAGAAGGTGCATTAGGAGAAGTTCATTCTATGTTACAGCGTATGAGAGAATTAGCAGTACAAGGGGCTAATGGAACTAATACAGATGAAGATAGAGATGCAATACAGAAAGAAATGGAAGCTTTACAAGAGGAAATAGATCGTATTGGAACAGATACAGAATTTAATAATAGACCCCTTTTAGATGGCACTTGGGATAGAAGAAGATATCCAGATACAGTAGGGGTAAAAGTAACAGAAATTTCTAACTCTGTACAGGCAGGGGATTATAAGCTCACAATTACACAAGGAGCAACACAGGCGACAAAAACATTAACAGCCACAAATACTACAGCAAACTTGACAGATAAAGTAGGAGCAAAAGGAAAAATTGTAATTAATGGATATGATATTCCGATCAAAGAAGATGATACAAAGGCAGATGTATTAGCGAAAATTACAGAGGCAGCAGACAGATTGAATTTAGAAGTAGAATTTGGGAATAATTATCAATCAATTAAACTGACTTCTTACGAATACGGTTCAGAACAAGAAATAATGGTATATTGTGAAGATGAAAGCTATGTTCCAGCTTTTGGTCTTTCTTCTAATAATACTAATTATTCAGATGAAGCCAAAATAACATTAACAGGGAATACAACAGGAAATACCACAGCATCAGGAACAATTGATATTAAGGTGAGAGATAAGGACACAAATACGGTTGAAACTGTTACTATTCCTATCAATCCAGGAGATACAAAGGAAGATATATTACAAAATATTACAACACAAATAAACACATTAAATGCAACGGAACAAAAAATAGATGTAAATTATGATAACGATAATATCACATTTACTTCTTATGAAGGGAATGCTAGTGCCACTCCGGGAAATGGCTCTAAATATGAGGTATCTGTGACTTGTACAAATTGCCTTGTTCCTGCCCAAGATGGAAAAATACAAGAGATGTTTGGTTTCCCTATAGAAAAAGAAACAGTTCAAGGTGAAAATATGGAAGCTGATTTTATAGTAAATGGTAATCGAGTTGGCTTTAGCAATACAGCTATTCTGTCCGCACAAGGAAATACACTGACCATTACAGATCAGGGAGGATTCAGGATGGAATATGAAATAGAAAATGGAGTATTAGGAGTAGTTGGTGTAGAAGTGATGGATATTGGCACTATGACAATCCATGTAGGAGCGAATGAAGGACAGATAATTGATGTTTGTATCCCAGAGGTGAGTAAAGAAGCCCTAGGTCTTACTTATCTAAATTGTCGTTCTCAATTCGGATGTGAAAAAGCGATTTCATTATTAGATGATGCGATTTCAGAAATTTCCAGCATACGTTCTAGTTTAGGCGCTTATCAAAATCGTATGGATACAGCTATGTCCAGTTTATCTGTGACACACGAAAATATGACAGCAGCGATTTCTCGTCTTGAAGATACAGATATGTCAAGTGAAATGACAGAGTATACAAAATATACTGTATTACAGCAGGCAGCTACAGCAATGGTAGCACAGGCGAATGAACGCCCTCAGACAGTATTGCAACTTCTTCAATAGTCAACTTAAAAATCATATGGAGGAAAAATGACTAAGGCAGAGATTCAAGAGTATACCTTACGCATTACACAAGGGAATAGAACAGATTTAATTGTAACGACTTATGATATTATTTTAAAATATATTGCAGATGCTTCTGAAGAATTAAAGAAACAGGATAAAAAGAAATATAAATGGAATATTAAAAAAGCAAATGAATTTATTGCACAGTTAATGGGCGCATTAGATCTTCAATATGAAGTATCATTACGGTTATTTCAACTCTATCGTTTTGCGCAGAAAAGATTAATAGAAGCATCTTATGAAGAAACAGATAAAAAATTAGAAGATGCGATACCTATTTTCCGTGAATTGAGAGAAGCATTTTCTGAGGTTGCAAAACAGGATAATAGTGGACCAGTGATGAGAAATATCGATCAAGTTTATGCTGGCTTGACTTATGGAAAAGGAAGTTTAAATGAAATAGTGGAGAGAAAAAAAGGTTTTCAAGCTTAAGAGAGTATTTTGTTTATGATGAGGTTGTCACAGGAGAGATTATGTATTTTGTGACAGCCTTATTGTTTGTTATTCTTATTTTTTTAGAGGGAGAGGAATGTTTTAGACAAAGGTTCGCACAGGGAAGTACCTATTTCAACGAAACCGCGCTCTCGCTCCGTTCCAGACGTAGCGGTACTAAATTCGCAAATCCCGCTTCTTGCGGGTTTGCTTATTAAGTACCAACGTCTTCCAAGGGGTTTCTTTTGGAATAGGTACTTCCCTGTGCTAGTTTATTGACTGTTCTATGATATTTTATAAAAAGCCATTTACTTTATTTTTCGAGTTGATGGAGTAGGCTATTTCACTGACTACACATTGACGCTTGAAGATTTCAGTGATATAATCAGCACAAAATAGGGATTTTGAGTGAATTTTGCCAAAGGAGGAATAGCAGATGGAAGTTACATTGAAATGTGATAAAATAGATGGTGGATTGGTTTTTATAGATGAAGGTTATCTTACCGAATTGAATGATGATTTGCTGTATGAAATGGATATTTTACTTGATCCGCGTGGAACATCCGAATTGATTTATGACTTTCCCAATGAGGCTTGGGATACCGTAAGGTTGCGAGAAACAAAACAAATACGGGAATTTTGCGGTCAAGGAAAAATGATAATTTGGCTTTTGGATCGTGCTGTCAAGAAATGTGAAATCGCAGAATGTAACGAAATTGCGGATTCACATAAGTGGCTGCATCTTCCTACGGGCAAATTATTAGCGGTCGCAGCGGGTGAGTTGATTCAATGTTTAGCCTATCCGGAATTGGAAATGGAAAAGGAAAAGTTTTTTAAACTGTCTATTGAAGATGGATGGTATGCAATACAAAATGAAGGAATTGATAAAATCATGTATTGTAAGAAAAAACCTCCCCACTCTAGTTTCTCAAACATTCAAGAAGTATACGAGAAGAGTAGATAAATTTCATAGGCAGTCTTTATGATAGTTCGCTATTCATAAAAAAGCCAAAAAAGCAGTAAAGGGCAAGGAATGATTCCAAAAGAAACCCCTTGGAAGACGTTGGTACTTAATGAGCAGTTTCGCTAGGAGCTGCGAATTTAGTACCGTTACGTCTGGAACGGAGCGAGAGCGCGGTTTCGTTGGAACATTCCTTGCCCTTTGCGGAAACTCAATTATATTTTGATAAAAAGAAATATTTTTCATTTTTTTTCTAAATGAGATATGTTATAATATTGAAAAGAAATATTTTGTTATTCAAAGTATTTTATCAAACTATGATTTTATACAAAGGGAGGGATTTTGATGAGTAAATTATTGGTAGTAGTAGATATGCAAAATGATTTTGTGACAGGAGCATTAGGCACAAAAGAAGCAGAGGCTATTGTTGATAAAGTAGAAGAAAAGATAGTAAAGGAACTTTCGGAGGAAACAGCGGTTGTTTTTACAAAAGATACACATAATAAGAATTATCTGTCTACACAGGAAGGAAAGAAACTTCCCGTAGAGCACTGTATAAAGGGAACAGATGGATGGAAGTTAGTTCCTCAACTTGAGGATTATGCATTAGCTTGCCCTATTATTGAAAAGAACACATTTGGAAGTATAGAATTAGCGAAATTTGTGGAACATAATTCTTTTGATGAAATTGAAATAATTGGTTTATGTACGGATATTTGTGTTATTTCTAATGCTCTTTTATTAAAAGCGATTGTTCCTGAAACTAAGATTAGTGTATCTGCACAATGTTGTGCAGGAGTGACACCAGAAACTCATGAAAATGCGTTAGAAGCTATGAAGATATGTCAGATAGAAATAAATGAGTGATTTTTGACGCATAGTAGAAAAGAAAAAGAGAGAAAGGCGGATATTATATGACAGATAAAAGAAATGAGATGAAAGTTCGTGGATAATACATTTGATATGTTACATGAAATATTAGTAAAGCTATTTCGCGATATTATGGATATTGAAAGAAAGGCAATTATAACGAAGGAATTTCAAGATATTTCTAATAATGATATGCATATTATTGAGGCGATTGGAATGGATGAAGCAAAGAATATGTCTATGGTGGCAAAAATGGTATCTGTTACAGTAGGAACATTGACTATTGCAATTAATAGCCTTGTAAAAAAAGGATATGTAAACCGTATGAGAGGAGAGCAAGATAGGAGAGTGGTGTATATTTCTCTCACAGAAAAGGGAAGGGGTGCATATCGACATCATGAAGAATTTCATCGTCAAATGATAGATGCTATAATAGACGGACTTTCAGAGGACGAAACCAAAATTCTAGTAAAGGCTTTATCTAATTTGAATAATTTTTTTCGTGGTTATGAGGAGGAAAAAAGGGAAATTATAGGAAAAATGGAATAAAAGAGCTGTCATGTTAAGATATTTCTAATAATAGAAAATATTTTCTGACATGACAGCTTTTTATAAGTTATTATTTTAAAATGGTATCCATCCAAATATCCATTTCTTTTTCGATAATAGAAAAAGGTGCTGGTCCTATAGTCAGGAAAAAGTCATGGAAATCTTTTAAGACGAATTTATCTCCTAGAGTTTTTTGTGCTTTATCTTTCAGTTCTAATATTTCTAAATAGCCGATGAAATAGCTTAAATAATTAGCAGGATCTTCTACCATAGCCTCATAAATAAAATCTGTAGCCTCTTTGTCTTCAATTCCATATCCTGCGAAAAATTTTTCTACATCAGTTCTATCCCAACCATCATAATTAACTGCCATATCAACATAAGCGTATAATCCTAGAGAGGCAGAACCATTTAGGGAAAGAGTTTGTGCTAAATTTTTTTCTAATCCAGAGATGCCAAATGCATAATATTCTACATAGGTAGCCCACCCTTCTGTGTAGCCGGGAAAAGAAAATAAATTTCGGACGAGTGGGAGATCGGAGGAGTTGGTATAAACTGTTTGATATAGATGTCCCGGATATCCTTCATGGGCTAATGTAGTATATAAATCATCGCTGACAGAACCATTATTAATATAAATTACATTTTGACTGGGGTCATCAATGGGAGGAGTTAAATAAAATGCAGGACTCAAGCTTTCTTCCATTGATTCATGTACATATTTAACTGTGTAATTTACTTTTGGAGGTTCTGGAAAGTCAATAGAGATTTTAGAGATTAAGTCTTCTAAAATATCATTTGGCTCTGTCAAGTCAAAAGAATAAGTGTCGATATCATCTAATACATTTGGATTTAAGGTAGCAATAGCTACCATTTCATTAATACAATTATCAATATAACGCTCTGTCATTTTTTGAAGATTTTTGATAGATTTCGATGAACCAGTAGCATTTTTTACAAGATATTCATAATAGCGTTTTCCATCTTTAAAATTACATAAACCACCTTCATTGACACCACTTCCTTTTAATTCTGTTAAGCTGTCGATTAAAGAACGATAAGCATTTACTATATTAGTAGTGATGATTGTGCGATTTCTTTCTTTATAATCATTGCGTTCTGCATCAGAGAGTTCGGAAAAAGCATCGATTTTGTCATTAAAAACTTCTATCATATAGTTATTTTCTGGTTCTTCAATAAAAGTAGAACATTGTTCTATAATCGCTTCTGCTGCGTAATCTGGCATAAATAGTCCCGCTTCAGAACGAGCTTTTTCATATTCTATAATACTATGAAAAGATTCTTCTATACTAGCTGTTAAGGTGAGATAATTTTCAATATCTTCCTTGGTACGAAAAGTATATTCGGCGAGTAAAACAGGAAGCTGAGATTGATAGCCTGTTAAAGGATTGAGAAGTTCTCCATATAAAGGGAGATCTTTTACTGTGTTTTCTGTTTCAATATAATCATTTAAAATATCATAGGTAAGTTGTTGTTCATCTGTTAAATCGTCATAAGAGAAATCTTTTAGTGTTTTTTCTAATTCTTCTAATTCACTATAATCATAGATATCAGACATTTCAAAAGAACCTAAACTCACATCATAATCTTCTATGCCGTAGTTCTTTGGATATGCCAAGGTATAATGTAAATTTAAAGTATTTTGAGAGAGTTCGCTGCGAAATAATTCTTCTGTAAAAGCATCAAAATCTTCTTGTGTAGTTTTGTTGGAACTAGGAATGAGGCTGCATCCGCTGAGAATACTCAGAACAAGAAAAAAGATACTGAGATAAGTGAGTAATGATTTGTTCTTCACTTTCATAAATACTCCTTTTTTATAAAATAATATTTTCTTATTTATTATAACACTGTAAAAATAAAATCGCAACTAATAAAGAGATAAAATGAAAGAAATCATTATAGTTTAGAGGGGGTTAAAGGCAAAGGGGGACGCTTCGGCAAGGAAGTATTCCAACGAAGCCGCGCTTTCGCTCCGTTCCAGACGTAGCGGTACTAAATTCGCG
>CANRVK010000099.1 GCA_947643285.1 uncultured Eubacteriaceae bacterium | reverse complement strand
AAACTCCCCCCCCTGCCCCCCGGTCGTCAATAAAAAACAAAACCCCATTTACGGGGGATTTGCGAATTTTGTGTCCGTTACGTCTGGACCGGAGCGAGTGCGCGGCTGTTTTAGAATAGTCCTTCCCCTTAAGCGACCCTTTGTTTTTATAATAAAAGTGAATCATATGAAAATTTATTAAAAGTTTGTATGAGAAAATTAAAAGTTTCTTTCATAAGTCTTTTGAATTTTTATCGTAATTTTATGCTATATTTAAAAACATCTAAGAATTGACAAAATATCCCATAATTCTTCCAAGGCTTTTCTAAAAATGGTGTGATAGAAAACTAAATTTTTTACATATCAGAGTTTATATAACGTCAATTTATTATATCAAAAAAAGATACCATACCTCCTGTTTTTAAGGGCAGAAAGAAATTGTAAAGGAAAAAAATAGAAATGTCAGTAACATTTTTAAACTGGAAATGGAGGATTAAAATGGAAGTATTTTATATTTATCACAGTTGTTTTGTTATAAAATTATGTAGTATGAATTTAGTTTTTGATTATTATGAAGGCGAAGATGGAAAAGGCAAGCAAAGAGCAGAACAAGTATTTGCACAATTAAATTGTGATCTTCCTTTTTATGTTTTTGTAAGCCATAAACACCGCGATCATTTCAGTCATGAAATTTTTAAATGGATAACTAGGTTTCATAACATACAATTTTTTTTGTCAAAGGATTGTAAGATGAGCCAAAATTATAGAAGGAAAATAGGAATACCTATAGAAGCAGAAGAATGTATCTTATATATGGGAAAAAATCAAACTTATGAATCAAAAAATATGAGAGTCCAAACATTGACCTCTACGGATGAAGGGGTTGCATTTTGTATAGAATGTGAGGGAAAATCTATCTATCACGCAGGGGATTTGAATTGGTGGACATGGAAAGGAGAAACACAGGAAGAGTTTTTGGAAATGAAAAAGAGATTTGAAGGGGAAATACAGAAAATAAAAGGGAAGTATTTTGACTTGGCTTTTTTGCCATTAGATCCCAGACAAGAAGAAAAATTTTATTGGGGATTTGACTATTTTATGAGAAATACCAATACGAGATTGGCATATCCTATGCATTTTTGGGGTGAATTAGAAGTGATAGAACGAATAAAACATTTGGATTGTGCAAAAGAGTATCAGGATAAGATCGCAAAAATAGAATGGTATCAAGAATAAAATTTTAAAAAGAAAAGAATTTTTAGTTCATATTTTGGTAGAAATTCCTATAAAATAGTGTTGAGATTTTTATTATTAGGCTATATAATATAAAATATATTCGACAAAAAAACTGGAGGAACGACGTTCTATGAAATTTACAAAGATGCAGGGGATCGGGAATGATTACATTTATATAAATTGTTTTCAGGAAATGGTAGAAAATCCAAAGGAATTAGCAGTAAAAATGAGTGACAGGCATTTTGGTGTGGGTTCAGACGGGTTGATTTTAATCAAACCATCGAAAATAGCGGATTGCTATATGGAGATGTATAATGCAGATGGTTCTCAAGGAGAAATGTGCGGAAATGGGATTCGCTGTGTAGGAAAATATGTATATGATAATCATATGATAAAAAAAGAAAAGATTTTGGTAGAAACATTAGCAGGAATAAAGGAATTAAAACTTCATATCAATGAAAAGACAGATCAAGTAGAAGTTGTGACAGTAAATATGGGAGAACCTATTTTAGAAGCAGAGAAGATTCCAGTGAAATTAGAGAAAAGTCCGGTAAAAAATCAGCCTATCTGGGTGGAGGGTGATGAATATAAAGTCACCTGTGTTTCTATGGGAAATCCTCATGTAGTAACAGTAGTAGAGGATTTAGATAAAATAGAAATCGAAAAGATAGGTCCTTTTTTTGAGAATCATGAGCTATTTCCAAATAAAATTAATACAGAATTTATTCAGATTATAGATGAAACTCATATAAAAATGCGCGTGTGGGAGCGGGGAAGTGGAGAAACATTAGCATGTGGAACAGGGGCATGTGCGAGTGTTTGTGCTGCTGTTTTAAATGGATGGACAAAAAGAGAAGTAGAAGTCACTCTTTTAGGGGGGAAGTTAAATATTTTTTGGGATTTTAAAGATAATCATGTTTATATGACAGGTACAGCAGAAAAGGTATTTGATGGAGAATATACAAAATGTTAGATTTTAAAAGAAATAGAGCAGAAAAAAGAAGAAAAAAAAGAAAAAGGAAGATGTTCCTTACAATTGGGTTATTAGTGTGTGTAGGAGTGGGAATTGGAGGCATTTATTTTTATAAAATTATAAAAATGAGAGAAGGAACAGGAGAAGTAAATGATACTTTACAACAGAGTGTAGAGATAGAATCGGAAGATGAAAATAGAGAAGAGCCGACTACTGATGTTATAAAAAAAGAAGAACCGACTACAGAAAATATGGCGGCAACGTTTCCTACAATAGTGGAAGTAGAAACGACTACCCCAGCAATAGAACCAACTACTTCTAATTATGATTTCATTCCTGCTTCAGCAGATTATTTTGTACTTGATCCAGATGCGGACAGTTTTTTTCAAAATTCTGTTTTCGTAGGGGATTCGGTGATGATGGGATATCGAAATTATTGTATGAATCAAGAGCCAGAATTTTTAGGAGAGCCAGAGTTTTTAGTATCAGGAAGTTATTCATTGAGAATGGCATTGTCACCAGTATCAAAGGAGAGTATTCATCCTGTCTATCAGGGAGAACAGAGAAGAATTTGGGATTCTATTGCGATGACAGGAGCAAAAAGAATATTTTTGTCTTTTGGATTAAATGATTTAGGAATGGAAACGGTGGAATTAGCCACCTCAAATTATATAGAATTGATTACAAAGATAAAAGAAGTGAATCCAGATGTTGAAGTTTTTGTAATCAGTACCACTTATATGAAATCAGAAAGTCAATTAGAGGATTTAAACAATACAAATATTCGTTTATTAAACGATGCTGTTAAGGAATATTGTAAGACTACACAAGAGGCAGGATTTATTAATATAGCAGATTTTTTGATAGGAGAAGATGGAGGATTAAGAGAAGAATATTGTAGTGATAATTATGTGCATCAGACAAATGCCGCTTATGAAATTTGGACAAAGGTGTTAAGGGCATATGCAAGTGGTTGGATTGTAGAAATACCAGAAGAAACAACAGAGGAAATATCAGAAGAAACATCACCAGAAACAGTTGCACAATAGCCAGTAAATAAAAAATAGTAGTGGAATAGAGAGTTAAAGGAGAAAGTCAGATGAAAAAAGCATGGATAGCAACAGTTTTTAGCTTTTTAATAGCAGTATCACTATTAGCAGGCTGTCAAAATACAAAGGAAAAGGATACAGATATATCACAAGAAGAAACAGAAAAGAAGTCATTAGAGGATATTTATACAGAAATTACGAATGAGGTAGAACTTCCGGAAATGGTAACTTTAAATGATAATTATATTGCAAATTATTTTGGAATTGATTTAAGTAAATTAGAAGAATATATCTTTGTTAACGCACAGGAGGTTATCTATGCGGATACCATTATCATAATGAAAGTAAAAGATACAAATGATATGGATACCATGAAAGAAGTGCTAGAAACCATGACAGAACATAAAAAGTCGGAATTAGAAAATTATCTTCCAGAACAATTTAAAATCGTAGAAAAGAGTGAGATAAAAATTTCTGATTCTTATATTTATTTAATCATTTCTAATGATGCCCAAACAATTAATGGCATAATAGAAAAATATATATCATAGGGGGAGCGACATGGTTTTTAGCAGCATCCCGTTTTTGTTTTTCTTTTTTCCAGTGTTTTTGATTTTTTATTATATTATGCCAAAAAGATGGAAAAATTATATTTTACTTTTTTTCAGCTTAGTATTTTATGCGTGGGGAGAACCCGTCTATATTTTATTAATGATATTTGCTTCAGCGGTTGATTATGGAAATGGACTTCTGATGACGAAATTTGGTGATACGAAAAAAAAGCGGAAAATATTTTTACTTTTTTCCGTTTTTATCAATCTATCTATGTTAGGATTTTTTAAATACGCAGACTTTTTTATAGAAACGATAAATCAAATTGGAAATCTTTCTATCAAACCATTGGGTCTTGGACTGCCGATAGGAATCAGCTATGAGTTACAGCATAGATTTATATAAAAAAGAAGTAGAAGTGGAAAAGAATTATTTTACCTATTTGACATATGTTTCTATGTTTCCACAATTAATAGCAGGACCTATTGTGCGCTTCAGTACAGTGAGAGAAGAATTACATCATCGGGAAATCACAATAGATGGTTTTTCTGATGGATTACTGCGGTTTATGCAGGGATTATTTAAAAAAGTGTTAATTGCAAATAATATGGGAGCTTTATGGGAAAACATTCGAGGGCTTTCTTATGGAACAATATCAGTAACAACGGCATGGTTGGGCGCGATTTCTTTTACACTTCAACTTTATTTTGATTTCAGCGCTTATAGTGATATGGCAATCGGAATGGGAAAAATGTTAGGATTTCACTATCTGGAAAATTTTAATTATCCATTAATTGCAAAATCTGTGACAGATTTTTGGAGGCGGTGGCATATTTCTCTATCTACTTGGTTTCGGGATTATATTTATATTCCACTTGGAGGAAATCGAGTGGGAATAGGAAAGCATCTAAGAAATATCGCAGTTGTATGGTTTTTGACAGGTTTATGGCATGGAGCAGCGTGGAACTTTATTTTATGGGGAGTCTATTATGGAATCTTGTTAGCCTTAGAAAAGTATGTATGGGGAAAGAAATTAGCAAAGCTTCCAGCCTTTTTTCAACATATCTATGCTATATGGATTGTAGTATTTGGATTTACCATTTTTGTATTTGATGATATGGGAAAACTTGGTGAATATCTCACCTTTTTATTTGGAATAGCCAAAAATCCTATCTTTGGAACAGAAATTTTATATTATCTTATGAATTATGGTGTTTTATTAATCATTGCGGTATTATTATCTGCTCCCATTTATCCATGGCTGCAAAAAAAGATAGAACAGATACAGACAAAGCGAAAAAAAGATGTGATAAAAGCGCTGTGTGCTGTTTGTTATATCGCATTATTTCTATTGACTACAGCTTATTTAGTGGGAGATACTTATAATCCATTTTTATATTTTAGATTTTAATAAAATATGATATAATTTAAAATCATGTGATTATAAAAAAATAAATAGAAAAGATATGTAAAAATTGGCTCAGATCAGAATGGAGAGGTGAAATGAAAAAACATGAGATACGAATAGAAACGATAACAAGTTTTTGTTTGGCTGGAATCATTCTTTTTTTCTCTGTCAGCTTTTTCATCAGCAAAAAGGAGGAATTTTCTGTAAAGGAAAATAGATATTTAGAAACATTTCCTACTTTTTCCTTTCAGAACTTAAAGAATGGGAGTTTTACAAAAGATTTAGAAAGTTATCTGGCGGATCATTTCTCAAATAGAGATTTTTTTATGGGGTTTAAGACAGGGTTTGAAAAATCATTGGGTAAAAGAGTGATTAATGATGTTTATCTCGGAAAAGACGGGTACTTTATTGAAAAATATCAGACTCCTGTTCAGAATGAAAAAATTATAAACACTTTTAACGGATTTGCTGAAAAAATAGAAAATGCAGAAGTGTCTTTTATGCTGATACCTACAGCAATCAGTATTTATCAGGAGAAATTGCCCCCATTTGTAAAAGATAATAGGCAGATGGAAACCTTCTATTATCTTTCCAGTGAAATTTCTGGAATGATTGATGTTTCAGAGGCATTATTAGAAAAAAAAGAAGAATTTCCTTTATTTTATAAATTAGATCATCATTGGACTACTTATGGAGCTTATTTCGCATATCAAGAGTTCGCAAAAGCAAAAGGATTTTCAGCAAAAGAGATAGAAGAGTATCAAATCAGCGTTGTTTCAGATGATTTTAAAGGAACGATTTATTCTAAAGTAAATGATTATTCTGTGGTAGGAGATGAAATTGTAATTTTTGAGATGCCAGATCAAAAAGTAGAAGTGAATTACCAAGATAGTGGCGAGGTTTCCGATTCTTTTTATGAATATTCTTATTTAGAAAAAAAAGATCAATATTCTTTCTTTTTAAATAATATTCATCCATTGATTGAAATCACGAGCTATGATGCAGAAAGTGAAGAGGAAATCGTAGTGATTAAAGATAGTTTTGCGAATTGTTTTGTGCCATTTTTGGCAGAACATTATAAAAAGATATATGTAGTAGATACCAGATATTATAAAGATGCGATTAGTGAGTTTATTAATCAAAATAAAAAAATAAAAGATGTCTTAGTATTATATAATATGAATACAATAGACAGCGATTTGGGAGTAGGAGGTATTTATTAAATAAATTTTTATATAGTCATTGACTATAGAAAGGAGAAAGAATGAGTAGATTAACAATAGCAACACAGAATGAGGCGCAGACGACGATTGAAGGTCTGTATAAGGATTTAGAGCGCCGAATTATTGCCAGCCCTCCGGGATTATGTCCAGTAGATTTATCTGCATCTTTTTTGAAGATGTGTCTGGCACAGTCTTGCGGAAAGTGTGTTCCTTGCCGTGTGGGGTTAGAACAACTGGAAAAACTGTTAGAATCCGTATTAGATGGAGAGGCAGAATTAGAAACGATTGATTTAATTGAAACTACTGCAAAAAGTATTTATGAAGCTGCGGATTGTGCGGTGGGGTATGAAGCTGCAAAAATGGTGCTTCGAGGGGTGAAAGGATTCCGAGATGACTATGAGGAACATATTCTTCGAGGAAGATGTACTTGTGAGCTAAATCAACCTGTGCCTTGTGTTGCACTCTGTCCAGCCGGTGTGGATATTCCGGGATATATCGCTTTAGTAGGGCAAAAGAGATACGCAGATGCCGTCAGACTCATCAGAAAAGATAATCCTATGCCTGCTGTCTGTGCTCTGATCTGTGAACATCCTTGCGAAGCGAGATGCCGCAGAAATATGACAGACGATTCTATCAATATAAGAGGTCTAAAGAGATTTGCGGTGGATAATGCAGGATTTGTGCCAGTTCCTGAAAAAGCGGAAGATACTGGAAAGAAAATTGCAGTAATTGGCGGAGGACCGGGCGGAATCAGTGCTGCTTATTATCTCGCATTGATGGGACATAAAGTCACCATTTTTGAACAGAGAAAACAATTAGGAGGAATGTTACGTTATGGTATCCCGAACTATCGTCTTCCTAGAAAAGTCTTAGATGAAGAAATTCAAAATCTGCTATCCGTTGGAATAGAAGTGAAAACAGGAGTTGCCGTGGGAGAAAATCCTACCATCATAGAGCTTCGTAATCAATTTGATGCTGTTTATATTGCAATTGGAGCACATATTGATAAGAAAATCGGAATAGAAGGAGAAGACGCAAAAGGAGTTCTGTCTGCAGTGGAATTATTGAGAAGCATCGGAGATGACGAATATCCAGATTTCACAGGAAAAAATATTGTCGTCATCGGTGGTGGAAACGTCGCTATGGACGTCGCTCGTTCTTCTGTTCGTCTGGGTGCGAAAAAAGTACAGATTGTATATCGTAGAAGAAAAATTGATATGACGGCACAGAAAGAAGAAGTAGAAGGTGCTATCGAAGAAGGATGCGAAGTATTAGAACTTTGTAAACCTTTGCGCATTGAAAAAGATGAAGAAGGAAATGTGACAGGAGTTTATATAAAGCCACAGATGATTGGATCAGTAGAAGAAGCTACGAGAAGACCTAGACCTTCTGAATCACATCAAGAAGAGAGAAAAATTCCTTGTGATATGGTGATCGTTGCGATTGGACAAGGAATCGAATCAAAAGTATTTGAAGCACATGGAATTCCAGTAAAACGAGGAGTGATTGACGCACTTAATTGGAGTGGTATCAAGGATATTCCGGGAATCTATGCAGGTGGAGATTGTGTGACAGGACCTGCTACCGTAATCCGTGCGATTGCTGCTGGAAAAGTAGCCGCTGCCAATATTGATGCTGATTTAGGATTCCATCATTTTATACAAGCTGATGTAGAGATTCCAGATATCCAAGTAAAAGATAAACCGCCGATGGGACGAGTGAATATGAAAGAGAGAAATGCGGCGGAAAGAGGAAAAGATTTTGAATTAGTAGAATGTCCGATGACAGAAGAAGAAGCGATGCAAGAATGTAGCCGGTGTCTGCGCTGTGACCATTTCGGTTATGGTGTATTTAAAGGAGGGAGAGTGGAAAAATGGTAAAGGTATTAATCGATGGAATACAAGTAGAGGTTTCAGAGGGTACTACAATTCTAGAAGCAGCAAAACAAGCGAAAATCAATATTCCAACCCTCTGCTATTGGAAAGGTTTAAATGAAATAGGCGCTTGCCGTGTCTGTATCGTAGAAGTAAAAGGCTGTGATAAATTGACAGCAGCTTGTAACACTCCTGTGGAAGAAGGAATGGAAGTCTATACCAACAGTCCGAAAGTAAGACAAACTAGAAAGACCAATGTCCAGTTAATTTTATCACAACATGATTGTCAGTGTTCTTATTGTATTCGGAGCGGAAATTGTGCTCTTCAAAAAGTGGCAAATGATTTAGGCATTATAGATATCCCATTTCCACGCCATCTAGAGAACAGAAAATGGGTGAAAGGCTTTCCTTTAGTGAAAGATTTCGCAAAATGTATTAAATGTATGCGATGTGTACAAGTCTGTGATAAAATTCAGGGATTACATATTTGGGACGTGGCAAATACGGGTTCTAGAACTACCGTAGATGTATCACAAAACTTAAGAATTGACGAGGCAGATTGTTCTTTATGTGGACAATGTATCACTCACTGTCCAGTTGGAGCACTGCATGAGAGAGATGATATCGGAAAAGTGATGAAAGCACTTTCTGATGAGAGAAAAATTACTGTAGTACAAATTGCGCCAGCAGTAAGAGCTGCATGGGGAGAAGCATTTGGGTTAAAGAAGGAAGATGCAACCGTAAAGCGTTTGGCAGCCGTACTTCGGAAAATGGGATTTACCTATATTTTTGATACGGATTTCAGTGCAGATTTGACGATTATGGAAGAAGCAAGTGAATTTTTAAAGAGATATACAGAAGGAAAGACACAAGAAAAACCGATGTTCACTTCCTGCTGTCCGGGTTGGGTTCGCTTTATAAAGTCAAAATATCCAGAATATGTGGATCAATTATCTACGGCAAAATCTCCACAGCAGATGTTTGGAGCGATTACGAAGAGTTATTATGCGGATTATTTGGGAGTAGATCCAGCAGATATTGTCTGTATTTCTATTATGCCATGTTTAGCGAAAAAGATGGAAGCGAATTTGCCTACCATGAAAGATGCGATGTCAGGTGAGGGAAAAGATGTGGATATTGTGCTGACAACAAGAGAATTAGACAGATTAATCAAAGAAGAACATATTATGCCACAAGATGTAGAAGAAGAGGAATTAGATTTACCTTTAGGAATAGGCAGCGGTGCAGGCGTGATATTTGGAGCAACTGGCGGCGTGATGGAAGCTGCACTTCGGACAGCGTATTATTTCGTGAAAAAAGAGAATCCAGATCCCGATGCATTTAAAGAAGTGAGAGGTATGAATGGGTGGAAGGAAGCAGAATTTACCATAGAAGGTAATAAGATTAAAGTCGCAGTAGTGAGCGGATTAGGGAATACAGATCGTTTGATGAAAGAGATAGTGAATAAAAGAGTTCATTATGATTTTGTAGAGGTTATGGCATGTCCGGGAGGATGTTCTGGCGGAGGCGGTCAGCCGATTTTGGAAGGAGAAGAGCTTGCGAAAGAGAGAGCGGAAGTATTATATGGGCTGGATGCGATAGATAATATTCGCTTTTCTCATGAAAATCCTTCGATTAAAGAATGTTATGAAAAATATTTACAGAGACCGATGTCAAATAGAGCACATGAATTATTACATACGGATCATCATGGGTGGAAAATGCCATCAGAGGAGAAATAAGGGTATTAGGAATAAAGGTTAAAAAGGTTCGCTTCCTGTGAGGGGCTTATTCCAACGAAACCGCGCTTTCGCTCCGTTCCAGACGTAACGGTACTAAATTCGCCGAACCTGTAGGTTCGCTCATTAAGTGCCGACGTCTTCCAAGGGGCTTCTTTTGGAATAGATGAGTTCCGCGGCTAGTTTATGTATCATAGATAAGTTTGAGAAGTGTGATGAGAGTTGTTATGATAAAGTTATACTTTATTAAAGTATAGAAGGGTGGTTTTGATATTTCCTAGTTAAAAAAGTGTTTAGCAACACCAATTTGAAAAGGAAGTATTATTTTGTAGGTATCAAGATTTCTTTATTCTAGAATAGCCAGTAAACTAGCGGAGGCAAGAACCTATTCCAAAAGAAGCCCCTTGGAAGACGTTGGT
>CANRVK010000098.1 GCA_947643285.1 uncultured Eubacteriaceae bacterium | reverse complement strand
AAGATTCATGGGCAGGGGAAAGAAATTATCGGAATGTAAAACATTTACATGAAGGAACAGATATTATGACCAGTAATAATGAAAGAGGGTATTTTCCTATTGTCAGTATGACAGATGGAGTGGTAGAAAAAATAGGATGGTTAGAAAAAGGCGGATATCGAATTGGTATTCGCAGCCCTCATGGAGGGTATTTTTATTATGCACATTTATATCAATATGCCCAAGATTTTAAAGAAGGAGATAGCATTAAAGCTGGACAATTAATTGGATTTATGGGAGATACCGGTTATAGTAAAGTGGAAGGGACAGTGGGGAATTTTGATGTACATCTGCATTTAGGAATTTATTTACAGACGGAACATTTTGAAGAATTGAGTGTGAATCCCTATTGGATTTTACGATATATTGAAAATAAGAGATTAATATTTGAATATTGAGAGTTTTTTATAGTATAGTTAGCGCCTAAAGGTTTCGCCAGAAGTTGAGGATTTTAACCCCATTATACAGATAATAAAAAATAAGTTATAATTCCACTATATTTATTATTATCATGAAACTATCTTTTCAAAAAGTAGAACAGCCAACCATCTAGCGGAGGCAAGGACCTATTCCGAAAGAAGCCCCTTGGAAGACGTTGGTACTTAATAAGCAAACCCGCAAGAAGCGGGGCTGCGAATTTAGTACCATTACGTCTGGAACGGAGCGAAAGCGCGGCTTCGTTGGAATAGGTCCTTGCCGGAGCGTTCCCTTTTAACTTTAAAGTAACCTGCTCTATCATAATTTTTAAGAAATTAAGTTCTTGATGTATTGAAAAGTTTTTTTATATCAGTTATAATAAGAATAGAAAAAGGCTCTGTCGGAAGGCAGAGCCTTTCTTAAAGCGGGAGAAAGGAAATGAAAAATGAGCCAGATGAGATTGGATAAATATCTAGCTGATATGGGAGTGGGGACACGCAGTCAAATAAAGGAGGATATAAAAAAAGGGAAAGTTTTTGTGAATGATAAGATGATAAAGACACCAGAATTAAAAGTACTTCCGGATTCTGATACTATTTTTTATGATAATCAGCTTATTTCTTATACGAAATGGGAGTATATTATGCTTTATAAACCGGCAGGGGTGTTATCGGCAACGAGAGATAAAAAGATACCTACAGTTTTAGATTTATTAAAGGAGAAAAAAAGAAAGGATTTATTTCCAGTAGGAAGACTGGATAAAGATACAGAAGGTCTGCTTTTGATTACGAATGATGGATTGTTGGCGCATCAGATGTTATCTCCGAAGAATCATGTTGCTAAGTGTTATTATGTGGAAGTGAATGGAGCTTTAACACAAGAGATGATAGAAGAATTTCAGACAGGATTGAAGTTAGAAGATGAATATGTAACTTTACCGGCAGAATTAAAGATTTTAGAAACCACAGAAACACAAGCACGAGCAGAAGTGACGATATATGAAGGAAAGTATCATCAGATAAAGCGAATGTTTGAAGCAGTAGGAAGAAGTGTGATGTATTTAAAAAGGTTATCTATGGGGACTTTGGTATTAGATCCGAACTTAGAAAAGGGAGAATATCGCTATCTGACAAAGGAAGAAATTGAGTGTTTAAAAGGGGAAGGAAAGAAAAAAGAATGAAAAGAATGTTGAAAGATATAGAGGCTGTTATTTTTGATTTAGATGGAACTTTAATTGATTCTATGTGGATGTGGAGGGATATTGATAGGGAGTATTTAGGAAGATTTCGGATTAGTCTTCCTGATGATTTACAAGAATCTATCGAAGGAATGAGTTTTTCTGAAACAGCAAATTACTTTAAAACGAGATTTTCACTACCAGATTCGATAGAAAAAATAAAAGCGGATTGGAATGAGATGTCATGGGAAAAATATGAGAAAAAAGTTCCATTAAAACAAGGAGTGAAAAGATTTTTGGAATTTTTAAAACAGAATCATATTTTGATGGGGATATCCACCAGTAATTCTAGAGCGCTTGTAGAAATGGTGATGGAAGTTTTAGACATAAAAAGTTTCTTTCAAGTGGTTGTGACAGCTTGTGAAGTAAATGCTGGAAAGCCTGCGCCAGATGTGTATTTAAAAGCGGCGCAATTATTAGATGTGAAATCAGAACATTGTTTGGTGTTTGAAGATATTCCTAATGGGATACGGGCAGGGAAAAATGCGAAGATGAAGGTATGTGCGGTGGAAGATGAGTATTCTCTTTATATGACAGAAGAAAAAAAGAGATTAGCGGATTATTATATTGTGAATTTTGATGATATTTTTGAAGATAGGGTGGAGAGTTGTAAATAGAAATGGAGATTAAAATGGAAAGAGAGTTTTTACCGATTTGCAGAGAGGATATGGAAAGGCGAGGGTGGACAGAAGTGGATTTCTCTTATGTGATCGCAGATGCTTATGTCGATCACCCTTCCTTTGGACATGCGATTATCAGCCGAATTTTAGAAGCGCATGGCTTTAAAGTTGGAATAATCGCACAGCCGGATTGGAAGAAGAAAGACAGTATAGGAATTTATGGTAAACCTAGATTAGGGTTTTTAATTTCTGGCGGAAATATGGATTCTATGGTAAATCATTATAGTGTTTCTAAAAAGAGAAGACAGACAGATGCATTTACTCCGGGCGGAGTGATTGGAAAAAGACCAGATTATGCTACTACCGTATATGGAAATCTGATTCGGCAGACTTATAAAGATATTCCTATTATTATTGGAGGAATAGAGGCTAGTCTTAGAAGAATGGGACATTATGATTATTGGTCAAATAAGGTAAAACGTTCTATTTTATTGGATAGTCAGGCTGATTTACTTTTATATGGCATGGGGGAACACTCTATTGTAGAGGTGGCAGAAGCGTTAGAGAGTGGGATTTCTATAAAAGATATCACTTTTGTGAATGGAACAGTCTATAAGACGAAGACATTAGAGGGTGTTTATGATGCGGTTATGCTGCCTAGTTTTACAGAGATTTCTAATCAGAAAGAAAGTTATGCGAAAAGTTTTTATATTCAATATAATAATACTGATCCGTTTTCTGGAAAAAGATTAGTGGAAGAATATCCTAATTCTTGTTATATCGTACAAAATCCCGCTTCTAAGCCATTGACTATGCAGGAGATGGATGATGTGTATGCACTTCCTTATATGAGAACTTATCATCCTTCTTATGAGGCAGCAGGCGGAGTGCCAGCAATTCGTGAGGTGAAATTTAGTTTAGTGAGTAATAGGGGGTGTTTTGGGGGATGCAGTTTTTGTGCACTGACATTTCATCAGGGGAGAATCATTCAGACGAGAAGTCATGAATCCATTCTAAAAGAAGCGGAGTTATTGACAGAAGACAAAGATTTTAAAGGATATATTCATGATGTGGGAGGACCGACGGCGAATTTCAGACATACTTCTTGTGAAAAGCAGCTCACAAAAGGAGTTTGTCAGAATAAGCAGTGCCTGTTTCCGACTCCTTGTAAAAATTTGACTGTGGATCATAAAGATTATCTTACTCTTTTGCGGAAATTAAGGCAGATTCCAAAGGTGAAAAAGGTGTTTGTGCGTTCTGGAATCCGTTTTGATTATGTGATGGCGGATAAAGAAGATACATTTTTAAAAGAACTCTGTGAATATCATGTGAGCGGACAATTAAAAGTCGCACCAGAACATGTTGCAGATCCTGTATTAAAGAGAATGGGAAAGCCAGAAAATAGTGTATATCAAAAATTTGAACAAAAATATAAAAAGATAAATGAAAAGTTGGGGAAAAAACAGTATTTAGTTCCTTACTTGATGTCCTCTCATCCGGGTTCTACGTTAAAAGAGGCGGTTATCTTAGCGGAATATTTAAGAGATTTGGGATATATGCCAGAACAGGTACAAGATTTCTATCCTACTCCCTCTACTATTTCTACTTGTATGTATTATACGGGGGTTGATCCAAGAACAATGGAAAAGGTTTATGTTCCTATCAATCCTCATGAAAAGGCGATGCAGAGGGCATTGATACAATATAGAAATCCTGCTAATTATGAGTTGGTATTAGAGGCATTGAAAAAGGCAGATAGAATGGATTTGGTGGGATTTGATAAGAAGTGTTTAATACGTCCGAAAGAAGCAGCAAAAAAGATACAGGAACAGAGGAATAAAAATAAGAAGAGAGAAAAAGAGGGAAAAAGTAAAAAGACGATTCGGCATGTGCATGGGAAGAAAAGGGGGTGAGTGTTTGAGGGGATTTTATGTGAAAGGGGTCGCTTAAGCAAGGAACGTTCCAACGAAGACCGCGCTTTCGCTCCGTTCCAGACGTAGTGGATATAAAATCCTCTGAACCCAATGGGTTCACCAACGTCTTCCAAGGGGCTTCTTTTGGAATCGTTCCTTGCTTTCGCTAGGTTGTTGATGAGGCTGCTTTTGAAAAGTGAGTTTTTGGTTTTATGATAAATTGAGTAGATGGAATAGTGATAAAGAGATGAGAAGAAATGAGAAAAAAAGATAAGAAGAGATAAGAAAAAAGATAAGAAGAAAGATAAGAGAGGTGGATTTATATGAAGGTTGCGATTATAACGGGTGCTTCTTCTGGTATGGGGAGAGAGTTTGTAAAGTTGATTGATAGGAAATTGATGTGTATTGATGAGGTTTGGGTGATTGCTAGAAGAAAAGAGAGGTTAGAGCAATTAAGGGAAAGAACGGAGATTCCTTTGGTTTTGATGGAGATGGATTTGACGGATAAAGAACAGAGATTGAGGTTAAGGGAAATTTTAAAGGAAAAACAGCCACAGGTGAAAATGTTAGTAAATTGTGCAGGATATGGGAAGATTGGAGTGTATGGGGATATTCCGGCGGAAGATATTTCTGGTATGATAGAGTTAAATTGTTTGGCTTTAACTTCTGTGACTTATGAAGTATTGCCTTATATGACTAAGAAGTCTAGAATCATAAATTTGGCGTCTTCTGCTGCGTTTTTGCCTCAGCCTAAATTTGCAATTTATGCTGCTACGAAATCTTATGTTTTGAGTTTTTCTAGAGCTTTGCATGAAGAGGTAAAAAAGAATGGTATTTTTGTTACTGCAGTATGTCCCGGACCAGTTAGGACAGAATTTTTTGATATAGCGCAGATGACAGGAGAAGTGGCATTTTATAAGAAGATTATGATGGCAAATCCTACTAAGGTGGTGGAACAGGCATTGAGGGATTCTTTAAAGGGGAAAACGGTTTCTGTTTATGGGGGAATGATGAAAGCTTTTCGGATTTTATGCAAAGTTCTTCCACATGAATGGTTGATGAAGTTTATTGTTTGAGCGTTTGAAATAAAAAGAAGATAGAGTTTTTTGTAAATATAAAATATGGATAAAATAAAGGATGGGTAGATTTGAATAAGAAAAATACAAAAGTAGAAAAAGGGGAATATGGATATCTGGATTATAAAAAAAGGCAGTCGGCTTTTTTGATGATATTGGGATTTAGTATAGTGGCAGTTCTTTTTTTTATTGGATATTTTGCGACAAAAACAAAGAATAATATTATGACTGTGATTTCTATTTTAACGGTTTTGCCAGTTGCTAAATTTGCTGTGAATTTCTTTTTTCTTTTGCCCTATCATTCAGAAAAAAAGGAAGAGTATGATAAGTTAAAGGATATGGTAAAAGAAATGATTATATTAACGGATTTAGTTTTTACTACCGATCAGAAATTCTTTCCATTTCCTACTTGTTTTATGGTAGTGCATAATGGAAGTGCTTGTGGCTTTACTAATCATGAAAAGTATCACACAGAATATATGGAAAAGTTTTTGGAAAATAATCTGCAGGTGAATGGTGTAAAAGTGAATGTAAAGATTTTTAAAGATAAAAAGCAGTTTTTTAATCGTGTAAAGACATTAGCGGAGATAGTGCCTGATGAAAAGCAGAGCAAAAAGGATATCAGAATAAAAGAATTATTGCTTACTTTGACGATATGATAAAAAATGGTTAGGGTTAGAATGTAAAAAAGAAATGGGAGATAGATAAAATGCAGGTGATATCTATAACACAAAGGGAAGCAGGACAGAGGTTAGATAAGTTATTGAGTAAATATCTAAATTCAGCGCCGAAAAGTTTTATTTATAAAATGCTCAGAAAGAAGAATATTGTATTGAATGAAAAAAAAGCGGAGGGAAATGAAAAGTTAAAAGAGGGAGATGAGGTGAAGTTATTTTTGGCAAAAGAAACGATAGAGAAGTTTTCTAAGTCGATTATGATGGAAAAAGAAGGGAAGAAAATAAAGAAAGATTTGGATATCATATATGAAGATGAGCATATTTTATTTATTAATAAACCTGTAGGGGTTCTATCTCAAAAGGCGAAAGAAACGGATATTTCTTTAGTGGAGATGATATTATCTTATTTGGAAGAAAAAGGGGGCGATTTTTCTTTATGTCGCCCTTCTGTTTGTAATCGTTTGGATAGAAATACGAGTGGAATTGTGATAGCTGGAAAAACGGTAGTTGGTTTACAGGAGATGTCGAGGATATTAAAAGAGAGGTCTGCAAGTAAGTTTTATTTATGTCTGGTAAAAGGAAAAATAGAAAGAGAAGCATTTTTAGAGGGGTATTTAAAAAAAGAGGAGGAAAGAAATCAGGTAATCATTAAAAAAACTTCTTCTTCTGAAAAAGACTTGCCAATTAAAACACAATATATTCCCCTCGCTTGTAATGGAGAGGTGACTTTGTTAAAGGTGAAGTTAATTACAGGGCGTTCTCATCAAATAAGAGCGCATTTAGCGTCTATTGAGCATCCGATTATTGGAGATGGAAAATATGGAGAATTAAAAAGTAATCAAAAATTTCAGGAAAAGTATCATCTGAAAAGTCAATTGCTTCATTCTTATCAATTGGTTATGCCAGATATCACAGGATGTCTTTCTTATTTATCGAATAGAACATTTTATGCACCTTTGCCAGAACATTTTAAGATAGTGTTAAAAGGAGAAGGATTATGGCAACATGGAATTCTAGAGGATTAAGAGGTTCTACTTTAGAAGAGATGATAAACAGCACAAATGAAATTTATCAAAAAAAAGGATTAGCATTGATACAAAAAATTCCTACTCCCATTAAACCCATACAGATTGAGAAAGAAACAAGGCATATTACATTAGCTTATTTTGATCAAAAAAGTACGGTAGATTATATCGGAGCAGTGCAGGGAATACCTGTCTGTTTTGATGCAAAAGAATGTCATACAGATACGTTTCCGCTGGCGAATATTCACCCACATCAAGTGGCATTTATGAAAGATTTTGAAAAACAGGGAGGTGTTTCTTTTTTTCTGATTTTTTATACGAATAGAAATGAAATGTATTATTTGCCACTGGCTAAATTGATCATTTTTTATGATAGGGCAGAACAGGGAGGAAGAAAAAGTTTTTTATTTTCAGAAATAGAAAAAGAATATCAAATTCATCAGGAGGGTATGGCATTGGTTCATTATTTGCCTCTGATACAGAAAGATTTATTGGAAAAGGATAAAAAAGTGATCCATTGACAGAAGAAAAGAGAAACGCTATAATGTATAGTTACTATGATATAGTATCACTTTAATGTATTGAAATATCATGAGTTTAGGAATTTGATAGGATAAAAATGGAGGAAAATCATGAACAATCAGTTATTACATACACCAGAGGGAGTGCGGGATATTTATAATGAAGAATGTGAAAGGAAATTAGTGCTGCAGGAGAAATTACATTATGTTTTAAAACAGTATGGTTATCAAGATATTCAGACGCCTATGTTTGAATTTTTTGATGTTTTTGGCAAGGAACGAGGAAGTGTCATGTCCAAAGAAATGTATAAGTTTTTTGATAGAGAAGGAAATACGCTGGTGCTTCGTCCTGATATCACCCCTTCTATCGCGCGTTCGGCTGCAAAATACTATATGGACGAGGAAATGCCGCTTCGTTTTTGTTATATAGGAAATACTTTTATCAATAATTCTAGTTATCAAGGGAGAATGAAAGAGTGTACACAATTAGGCTGTGAATTAATTGGAGATGAAACAGCAGATGCAGATGGAGAAATGATAGCGGTGATTATCCGCTGTCTGTTAGCGTCTGGACTGACAGAGTTTCAAGTGGAATTAGGAGAGGCTGATTTCTTTCGAGGGCTGATAGAAGAAGCAGATATCGAAGAAGAAATAGAATGGAAATTAAGGGAATTAATTGAAAATAAAAATTATTTCGGAGTAGAAGAATTGTTAGAAGGGGAGAATATTTCCAAAGAAAAAATCGCTACTTTTTTAAAATTGCAGGAATTATTTGGTTCTGTAGAAAAACTGTCACAAGCTCGCACTCTGACAGAAAATAAATTGTCACAAAAAGCCGTAGAAAGATTAGAGAAGATATATCATATTTTAGAATTATATGGTCTGGAAAAGTATATTTCTTTTGAATTAGGAATGTTAGGAAGGTATAAATATTATACGGGGATTTTATTTAAAGGTTATACTTATGGGACAGGTGATATGATTGTGACAGGAGGAAGATATAATAATTTATTAAAACAGTTCGGAAAAGATGCGCCTTCTATTGGTTTCGCGATCAATCTAGATCAACTTTTATTAGCTTTGTCCAGACAGAAAATTAAAGTGCCAATAAAAGAAGATATGATTTTGGTATTCTATGAATTAGAAGATAGAAGACAAGGGATTCTATTAGCGGAACAGTTAAGAGGAGAAGGGAAAAAAGTAGTATTGTTAAGAAAAAAAGTAGAGAAGAATGGGGAAGATTATTTTGAATATGCAAAGAAAAATGGGTTTCATAAGGTTTATGAAGTGAAGAATGGAAAAGTAGAAGAAAAAGAATTTTAAAGATAATATGGGGAAAGAATAATCTGTTAAATCTGTTAAAAACTATTTGTATAGATCCGTTTTTTTCAAAGACACTAGCCTTGTATATTAATGTTATGATTAGAAAAGGGTGGTGGAGAAATGGATTATCATGATCCTTATAAGAATGGATATTCAGAATTATTATTTCCCTCTGTCTATGGATTTTCCTTTCAAGATGAAACAATGGATGATTATATTATGAATTTAGAGGGAGATATAAAAGAAGAAGTTTTATTAAGAAGGAATGAATTTCGTTCTAGGGCAGATGTAGAAGCATTTGTGGATTCTTATGAAGAAAATAGATAAGTAAGATGTTATGAGATAGTTATAAAAGAAAATGGAGTGTGAATTTTTGGAAGAAAAAGATTTGCACTCTATTTTATGTTATAGAATAAGAGAGAGGAACAGATTCGTGGGAGGTTCGCTTAGGGCAAGGGACTATTCCAACGAAACCGCGCTCTCGCTCCGTTCCAGACGTAGCGGTACTAAATTCGCGGTTTCGCTTCTTGCGAAACTGCTCATTAAGTACCAACGTCTTCCAAGGGGTTTCTTTTGGAATAGTCCCTTGCCCTAAGCTAGTTTATCATGATAATCTAGGTTTTTTGAGATGCTTTTTTATCTTGTGAATGGAAATAAATTTTTTTATCATTTACCTTAAAAGGTGTGATAGTTGTATAAGTGAATCTATTTGTATTGTTATGATATTATTTACCATAATGTGAAATTAGATTATTAGAGAAAAGTAGATAGATTTTATAACTTATATATGATATAATTTTTCTATACAAATTGATAAAAAGAAAAGGGGATTTTTTATGGATAATGAATTATTAAAGGCGATATCTGAAATATTAGATGAAAAGCTGCAGCCAATAAAAGAAGATATAGGAAATCTGAAATCAGATGTAGAAGGTCTAAAAGAAAATATGAAAATTTTAAGCAACAAAGTGGAAGTTTTAGAAGTGAAACAGAACATGACGTATGAAAAACTAGAAATATTAGAATTAAAGCAGGTAAGAACACATGAAAAGCTTAATAATTTATCATTAGATGTGAAACAAGCGGAAAGAAATATTAGAAAAGATATACATAAATTAAATGATGAAACTGAAACGATTATAGAAGTTTTACAACAGAATGAATTAATTCCAAGATAATCAAGATAATAAATCATTAGTAGCTGTCTATCTAACATATCATAGGCAGCTACTCAATAAATAAAAATTTATTTCTTTAAATATACGATTTTAGTAAAATATTTCTGCATCATTATATCTTACTGTCCAAAGTTTTTCATCTATTGATTATAAAAAAACTATATATAAAAGTTTATAGCATAGAGCAAGGCTAGTATGGAAATGCCACATTCAATTTCATTGCTTTTTATCATATCTAAAACTTTATCTTTAGGTATCCACCTTTTTATTTGAACTTCATTTTCATCAAATATAGAAATCTCATTTTCCACTTTAGCACCAAAAACATGAAGTTTCAAATCAGACATTCCATTGTTTGGGTTTTGGCAGCATAAATATGTCAAATCTTTCAAGGTGTATCCTGTTTCTTCTAAACATTCCCTTTTTGCCGTTTCTTCTGGTGTTTCATTGTCTTCAATCCTTCCGGCTGGAATTTCCCATT
>CANRVK010000097.1 GCA_947643285.1 uncultured Eubacteriaceae bacterium | reverse complement strand
CATTTTACCTGCTATTCTAAGAGCAGGTGTTTATTCTCTAAAGATAGAGGGGAGAATGAAAAGACCAGAGTATACCGCAGGTGTAGTGAGTATTTATCGAAAGTACTTAGAAAAGTACTTGGAAAATCCAGAAAAAGAATATAGGATATCGAATGAGGATAAAAACACTTTACTTATGATTTATAATCGAGGAGGTTTTACAAGAGGGTATTATGAACAGAGAAATGGAAAAAATATGATATTTTTAGAAGGGAAAGGAAAAGAAGAAAAAGAAGCTTTAGAAAAAAAGGAGAGGTTATTCGAGGAGATAAAAGAAAAATTTTTAAAAACAGAGAAAAAAGAACCCATAAAAGGAAAAGTTTTTTTAGAAAAGAATAGAGCGGTTCGGCTGGAAGTAGAATGGGAGCGGTCAGATGATTTGCGAAAGAAGAAAGTATCTGTGGAAGGAGAGATAGTACAAGAAGCGAAAAGACAGCCATTGACAGCAGAAAAGATAGAAAAGCAAATAAAAAAGGCTGGAAATACACCATTTTATTTTGAAGAATTAGAAGTGATTTCAAAAGAAGATGTATTTCTCTCTGTTACAGCTTTAAATGAATTAAGAAGAGAAGCATTAAAAGAAGTAGAACAAGAGATAATAAGACCGTTTCGACGGAAAGAAAAAGAAGAACAGAAAAAATTCTGTCATTTCAGAAAAAAAGAGGATTTACAAGAATTAGATATCTATCTTTTGATAGATCGATTAGAATATTTTCTTCCTCTTTCTAAAATAAAAGGAGTAACCGGATTTTATCTGGATTCTAATGGATTTGATTTAGAAGAATTACAAAAAATAGAACAAAAAGGATTGCCTCTTTATTATGTATTGCCGCCTGTTTTTAGAAAGGATACAGCAAAATGGCTGGATTCTATTTATGAAAAATTGCTTCAAACACCTATTACAGGTTTTTTAGTTCGCAATTTAGATGAATTTGCGTATTTAAAAGAGAAAAATTGTATTTTGCCCATTCGCCTTGATTATTCTGTTTATCAGTTCAATCATTATGCAAAAAGAGAATTAAATTCTTATTATCCGATTCAAATGGCGACATTGCCGATAGAATTAAACGCTAGAGAATGTATGGAACTAGCAGATGGAAGGAGTGAGTTATTGGTGTATGGGTATCTGCCTATGATGACGACAGCACAATGTATGGTAAAAACAATAAGAGAATGTAGTCATAACAGAGAAAAAATTTCTTTAAAGGATCGATATGGAAATGAATTTCCAGTGCAAAATTATTGTAAATTTTGTTATAATCGTATTTATAATTGTAAACCATTATCTTTACTCACAAAAAAAGAAGAAGTACAGAAAATAGGAGCAGGGGCGATTCGGTTAGATTTCACCATAGAAAATATACAAGAAACGGTAGAAATCACAGAAAAATTTATTTCGGTATATCAAAAAAACAGTGTTTCAGAGAAGGAATTAGAAGATTTTACGAGAGGACATTTTAAAAGAGGCATAGAGTAGGTGATAAATTGCAGAATATTTTAATAGAAGTATCTCATTATTTGATGATTCTTTTTATGACAATCTACACATATCAATCTTTTTCTTATTTTGGTAAGAAAACAGAAGAAAAGCGGAAAAAAGTTGTGATAAGACAAAATATTTGTCTGTTCAGTATACATTTTCTCGCTTATATGACAGAATTTCTGATCACAGGAAATGAAAATTTAATCTTATTATATGGAGCACAAGTGGTCTATTTTATTTTGACTATCACATTTTTCCAAATTGCTTATCCAGAATCTTCTAAAATGTTAATGAGTCATATGTGCATGTTATTAGCGATAGGCTTTTTTATGTTGACAAGATTGCAGTTTGGAATGGCATTAAAACAGTTTATCATTGTGGCAGGAGGGACACTTTTGGTTTCTGTGATTCCATATATTATGAAAAAGATGAAAATCTTAAGAAAGATGGCATGGGTATATGGAGTTTTGGGTATTGTTTTATTAGCGATCGTGTTAGCGACCGCCGAGAGTACAAATGGTGCAAAACTGTTTCTTTCTCTTGGACCTATTTCTTTTCAGCCTTCTGAATTTGTCAAAATTACATTTGTATTTTTTGTAGCGGCTGTATTTGAACAGGGGACAGGATTTTTACAAGTGGTAAAGACAGCGATAGTAGCGGCTTGTCATGTTTTATTGTTAGTATTTTCCAAAGATTTAGGAGGCGCATTAATTTTTTCGCTCATTTATATCCTAATGGTATATGTCGCTACAAAGAAAAATATCTATTTATTTGGCGGACTTTTGTTAGGCTCTGGAGCAGCATGTATTGCATATCAGTTATTTGACCATGTAAAGACCAGAGTGACCGCTTGGATTGATCCGTGGTCAGTGATTGATACCAAAGGCTATCAAGTCGCCCAGTCATTATTTGCGATAGGTACAGGCAGATGGCTTGGAGTGGGACTTTATCAAGGGTCGCCCGGACAGATTCCCATTGTAGAACAGGATTTTATCTTTTCTGCGATTGTAGAGGAATTAGGAGGAATCGTCGGCATTTGTGTGATTTTGATTTGTTTAGGATGTTTATTATTATTTTTAAATGTCGCATTACAAAGCAAAAGTAATTTCTATCGTCTTATGGCATTAGGACTCTCTTGTACTTATGGAATACAAGTCTTTTTGACGATAGGCGGAGCGATGAAATTTATCCCGTCTACAGGAGTGACCTTGCCATTAATCAGTTACGGAAAAAATTCTATGTTGAGTACATTAATGGTATTTTCTATCATACAGGGACTTTATATCCTAAAGGGAGAAAAAGAATCATGAAACTGCCTAAAATAAAAAAACAAACAGGAGAGAAAAAAGAAAATAAAAATAAAGAAATATATCGGGTGATGTATGTCTTTATGGGGTTATTTTTGACTTTAACTGTGTTTTTGTCTTATTTTTTGATTGTAGATAGCAGAAAAGTCATTGATAACCCTTATAACTTAAGACAGGATAATTTCTCTAAAAAAGTGGTGCGAGGAAAAATTTTAGGGAATAAAGGAGAAGTTTTAGCAGAAACTATTGTAGAAGAAGATGGGGAAGAGATCAGAACTTATCCTTATGCGAATATGTTCGCGCATGTAGTGGGATATTCACAAAATGGAAAAACAGGTTTGGAAAAGCAGGCAAATTTTGATTTATTGACTTCTGATATTCCGTTTTATGAAAAGATCTATAAGCAGTTTTCAGAAGAGAAATTGCCCGGAAATCAGATCGTCACTACATTAGATGTAGAGTTACAAAAGATAGCATATGAGGCTTTGGGAGAACATAATGGGGCAGTAGTAGCTTTAGAACCCAGCACAGGAAAGATTCTAGCGATGGTTTCTAAACCAGATTATGATCCAAATGCGATTCTAGAAATATGGGACGATTTAACAAAAGAAGGTTCTACCGATTCTTGCCTATTAAATCGTGCATCACAAGGGCTTTATCCGCCGGGTTCTACGTTTAAGATTTTAACTACTTTAGAATATATCAGGGAGAATCCAAATACATATTTGGATTATTCCTATCCCTGTAAAACAGGAATATTTTCATTCCAAAATGTAGATATTAAGTGTTATCACCAAAAATCACATGGAACGCAGAATTTAAAAGAAGCTTTTGCTAATTCCTGTAATGGCGCTTTCGCACAGATGGGTTCTACTTTTAACCTCACACAATTTCAGGAATTATGTCAAACATTTTTATTTAATCAAGAACTGCCAGTCAGTTTTGCATCAAATCCGAGTTCTTTTACTTTAGTAGAGGGAGTTCCTATGTGGGAGATTTTACAATCTTCTATCGGACAGGGAAAAACAGAAATAACGCCGCTTCATAATGCTTTTATCGCTGCTTCTGTGGCAAACGGTGGGATTTTGATGAAACCTTATTTAATCGAAAAAGTGGAAAATGTCTATGGAACGGTGATAGAAAGTTATATGCCTTCTATTTATAAGACACTGATGACAACGCAGGAAGCTGATATTTTGACTGAAATGATGAAAGAATGTGTGACAGATGGGACTGGAACAGGGGTGAAATCTTCTGATTATACGGCAGCAGGAAAGACTGGAACAGCGGAGTGGGATGAGAGGAAGAAATCACATGCATGGTTTGTTGGCTTTGCTCCAGCGGAGAATCCTCAGATTGTGGTGAGTATTGTGGTGGAAGAAGTGGGGACAGGAAGTGAATATGCTGTTCCGATTGCAAAAAAAATATTTGATGCATATTTACTGGAAAAATGATTGCAATGACGGTAAAAAAGAGGTATACTAATGGTTAGTTTATGTATAAAAATAAAAACCAACCAAGACAGGAGGCATTGCAATGATTGAAGCAACGAGCTGTGGTGGTGTGGTAATTTTTCGTGGTAAGATTTTAGTCTTGTATAAAAATTATAAAAATAAATATGAAGGCTGGGTATTACCAAAAGGAACTGTAGAAGCTGGTGAGGAATATAAAGAAACTGCTTTAAGAGAAGTATTAGAGGAAACGGGTGTTAGAGCTAATATTATTAAATATGTAGGAAAAAGTCAATATTCTTTTTCTACATCATCTGATATTGTAGAGAAAGATGTTCATTGGTATCTGATGATGGCGGACAGTTATTACAGTAAACCACAGCGTGAGGAATATTTTGTAGATTCGGGATATTATAAATTTCATGAGGCATATCATTTATTAAAGTTTTCTAATGAAAAGCAGATTTTAGAAAAGGCGTATAATGAATATTTGGAGTTGAAAAAAAATAATCTTTGGGGGAATCGGAAGTATTTTTAGGGTTTTAGAGTTTCTGGTTGAGGGTGATGTTGAGTTTCCGCTTGAGGGAAGGGATTTTCCAGCGAAGCCGCGCTTTCGCTCCGTTCCAGACGTAGCGGTACTAAATTCGCGGTTTCGCTTCTTGCGAAACTGCTCATTAAGTGCCGACGTCTTCCAAGGGGCTTCTTATGGAATAATCCCTTCCCTCAAGCTGGTTTGTTGGCTGTTCTACTTTTTGAAAAGTGAAACTTGCGATAATCTAATCTATGAAGTTTCTATGAGGAGATATAGGGAATAGATATATAGATATTCGGAAAGGTCAGTTGTTCTATGGGGTGAGGGCGGAGTTTCGTAATTATCTGTTTTTAGTAAAGGTGAAAGGAGTATGAGGAATGAATCAGATATTTGAAAAATTGCAGCCATATCTGGAAAAGGAGATGGCTTTTTCTACAGCGTTGACATTAATGGATTGGGATATGGAAACTTTAGCGCCAAAAGAAGCGGTGGATTATACTTCTAAGGCGGTGGGAGTTTTATCACAGGAGAGATTTTCTTCTATTATTAATCCAGAAGTGAAGAAGATTTTAGAGCAATTAGAAGGGGAAAAAGGGCTTAATTGTTTTGAAGATGCGGTTGTAAAGAAGTTGAAAAAGGAATATAAGAAGACAGAAAAGATATCAAAAGAAGAGATGAGAGAGTTTTCGGAGTTGACGTCTAAGGCTCTTCATGCTTGGCAAAAGGCGAAAAAGGAAAAGGATTTTTCTATTTATGCGCCTTATTTAGAAAAGATCATTGCTTTTAAGAAGAAGTTTGCACAGCAGGGGAGAGAAGAGGGGCAGACGTTATATGATGTTTTGTTAGATGATTATGAAGAGGAATTTGATGAAAAGGTATTAGATGAATTTTTTTCTAAATTAAAGGAAAGAATTGTTCCTCTATTAAAGAAGATAGAAAAACAAGAAGAGATTGAGGACAGTTTTTTGTTTTTTGATTATGATGAGGAGAAGCAGGAGGAATTTAATCGGTGGTTGGCTGAGTATATGGGATTTTGCTTTGACAGAGGAGTGATAGCACAGAGTGAACATCCTTTTACGACTGCTCTGCATAATCATGATGTGCGGATTACTACACATTATTATAAAAATAATTTAGCTAGTGCGTTGCTTTCTACGATTCATGAGGGAGGACATGCGCTTTACGAAATGGGAGTAGATGATGAGTTTACACAATCTATTGTAGGAGGCGGAGCTTCTTGTGGAATGCATGAATCGCAGTCTCGTTTTTTTGAAAATATGATCGGGAGAAGTGTTCCATTTTGGAAGCCAATTTATGGAAAACTGAAGGAAATTTTTCCAAAACAGCTTGAAAATGTTGGTTTGGAAAAGTTTGTGAAAGCTCTGAATAAAGTGAAGGCAGATTTTATTCGGACAGAAGCAGATGAATTGACGTATTGTCTTCATATTATGGTGCGGTATGAATTAGAAAAGCAGATGATAAATGAAGATATTGATGTAAAGGAACTGCCAAAGCTTTGGAATGAAAAATATAAGGAATATTTAGGGATAGAGCCTAAAGATGATACAGAGGGAATTTTACAGGATATTCATTGGGCTATGGGAAGTATCGGGTATTTTCCGTCTTATGCTTTAGGGAATGCATTTGCAGCACAGATTTATCATCAGATGAAAAAGGATTTGCCGATAGAAGAATTATTGGAAAGAGGAGAAATCAGTAAGATTGTAGATTATTTAAGAGAACACATTCATCAATATGGAGCAGCGAAAGATGCGAGAGAGATGTTAAAAGATTTAACAAAAGAAGAGTTTAATCCAGATTATTATATCGCGTATTTAGAAGAGAAATTTAAAGAGGTTTATGGGATTGATTAGGAGGATATTTTGGGGTTCTGGATAGAGGGGACGCACGGCAAGAAATTATTCCAACGAAGCCGCGCTTTCGCTCCGTTCCAGACGTAGTGGTACTAAATTCGCGGTTTCGCTTCTTGCGAAACTGCTCATTAACGGGCAAGCGTCTTCCAAGGGGCTTCTTTTGGAATAGTTTCTTGCCTTAGCTGATTGTTGGCGGTTCTGCAATGTAGCAACTTAACCTGTTGTGCTAGTTGAATTAGATAATACTCATAAAATAGGATTTTTTACTTGTATAGAATATAAAGCTCAAAAGAAATACCTTTATAAATTCCAGAATTTAATTGAACTAGCACAACGAGTTAACTTAAGTATTATAACATAGGTGTATTTGGGAAATTTTGAGTTATTTTTTGTGTGTAGGAGTGTGAGTGTATAGGGGATTAGGTGTTGTTTCCATATGCGCTTCTGTTCCATAAGAAAATCGTTCTCTTATTTGATTAAATTTTATTTGATTTTTGGAAAGTTTTAGAAGTTTTAGATGGAGAAGTGAGGATGCAAAAGAAAATAGAAAATTATCAGAAATGGTTGGATCATGTGATAGAGGATTTAAAAGAGAAAGGAGAGGTGAAGCGGTTATTGCTTCATAGCTGCTGTGCGCCATGTTCGAGTTATGTATTGGAATATTTGGCAGAGTATTTTTCTATCACTATTTTTTATTATAATCCTAATATTACAATAGAAGAAGAATATAGAAATAGAATAAAAGAGCAGCAGAGGCTGATAAGGGAACTGCCGGTAAAATATGCTATTTCTTTTTTGGAAGGAGATTATTGTCCAGAAAAATATTTTGAAACGGTAAAAGGGTATGAAAAGGAAAAAGAGGGAGGCGAAAGGTGTTTTTTGTGTTATGAACTGCGGCTAAGAGAGGCGGCTGAAAAGGCGAAAGAGGGAAATTTTGATTATTTTACTACTACGCTCAGTATTAGTCCCATGAAAAACGCCAAAAAGCTGAATGAAATAGGGCAAAGTCTTTCTCTTGAGTATGATATTCCATATTTATATTCGGATTTTAAAAAGAAAAATGGATACCAGAGGTCTATCGTTTTATCTAGAGAATACCAACTATATCGGCAAAATTATTGTGGGTGTATTTTTTCTAAAAGGGATAGGGAGGAAGCACAAAGCGCGATTGTAGGAAATTAAAAAGAAAAATGTATGTTCGATTTGAAAATCTTTAAATTTTTGAAAGTGAGTAATTAATGAACTTAGAAAAGAACGTATTTTCGTAAAAAAATTAATTTATTTATACGATAAGGTTTAAAAATGTGGGGGAGGGTATTTTTTATGTTAGCTGTCAATTATTCTACTATCCGAAAAAATTTAAAAAATTATTGTGATAAAGTAACAGAAGAAAATGAAACGGTCATTATTACACGCAAAAATGGAAAAAATGTCGTGCTTCTTAGTCTGGAAAAATATAATGAAATAATAAAAGAACTAAAAAATGTGGAATATCTCAAAAGATTAGATCGAAGTATTCAACAAGCAAAAGAGGGAAAAGTTATTGTAAAATCTATGGAAGAGTTGGAGAAAATCACAAATTAAAAGGGCATCTCTATTTCCTGAATGTCTTCTTTCTCCAGAAATAATAAAAATGGTTCTATTGTTGTATGGTATAATAATCACTCTCTAATTTTGTACCAGACGGCTTCTAGTACAAGAAATATTTAACATCTATTTAACTTTCTCTCTTTTTCTTTTACTGAAATTTGTGTAATAATCTCGTTCGCGGTAGAAGTTACAAACATATTTAATTCTTCTTTTGATAAATAAGTGCTATGTTCCTCAATGTTTGCGACACCTTCTGTATAGAAATCCAAAATAAACTGTCTGCGTTCCTCAAAGGCGGTTTCAGAGAAGAAGTTTACATATGTATTTTTGATGTTTTTGATTTGACGATAAATTTGGAATGCTTCAAATGAAGGATTTAATTTTAGATACATAAAGTCTAAATCATACCAATCTCTTTTGATTGTTTGCCAGAACAGTTCACGATTGGAGCGATACAATGCAGTTTGTTTTGTCTTCGCAGGAATGACTATTTCCCTTCCCCAGATTTTATCCGTGAGTAAGTGTGTCAGATAGCCTAGGAAGAAAGAATTTGCTTCTTTAGTATAAGTGGAACGATGTTCCGGCGTAAAATATCGTTGGACAAATAGCTCTTCTTGGATATCTTTAGTTCCATTACCACCCAAAGCATAGAAATGGGAAATTGACTTCTCTGGAACAAAGCCGCTTCCATCTTCTGCTGGGACACCGCTGTCGGGTGCAATATTTCCTAAAATAAATTCGTTTATGGCTTCAATATTTAATTGTTGGTAAAGCTGTTGTGCAACTCTTAAATGTATCATCCATGATGCCATTGTCTTTCCTCCAAATTGTAATTTGTTGAAATGATTATATCATGTTCAACTTCTGGTTTCAAGTTTCGATTAGTGAAATCTCTGATGCCCAAACCTATCAACATGAAAAGTAAAAGGTACAAAATTTTTCTAAATATCATATTTTATGATTATTTTAACCCTATCTTTCAATTTTTACAATCTTTTTCTTTATTCCCCTGCAATTAGTCTTTTGAAAAAATCATCGGATCAGCGCGATTTTATGTAAACTAATTTAGAAATTTGAACATGCTAAATCTTTACTTTTGGTTGACATAAAAATATAAATTTTAGCTGAATCTACTAAAAGACTAATTGAAGTTTATTCCTCTTATGATTTATGATTGCATGACCAATAAAATGATACCAAAGAGTTCTAATATTCAACATGATATTTTTCGTTAAAATGTTTGACAATTTTTCTTAAATCAATATCTAAGAGATAATTGCCTTTATGATATATTTCTTTAGGTATGTGTTGATAATATGCTTGAGCAATTCCACCTGTCATACAGGCAATCGTATCACTGTCACCTCCAATGGAAATAGCTTTTCTAATTGCCGTTTCATATGAGTCGGATTCTAAAAAGGCTTCAATCGCTGGCGGTACAGAATAGGATGTTCTGCTGTCGAAAACATATCCATTTCTAATATCATCTAAAGGAGGCAAATGATATTTGAAAACTTTTTGGATAAACTTTTTTATTTCTTCTTTTCCTAATTGCTTTTTTGCCAAAAAAATAGAAATAGCAATAGCTTGTGCTCCTCTTATAGCTTCTAAATTATGATGAGTATAAAAACAACTCGCATTCACCTCTCGCTTTATTTCTTTTATAGAAGAAAATGCGAAACCAATGACACTGATTCTCATGGCAGCACCATTTCCAAAACTTCTCTGTATTTGTATAGTTTTAGAATTTGCCCATGAAGAAAACATCTGTCCAAAGCCTGCATGAGGATATCTTTTATAATATTGCTTGAACCACATCGCATAGGCAGAACGATCATTTATTTTTGCATTTTGTGAATTTAAAATTTTATCTGCCACAGCAACAGATAATACTGTATCATCTGTAAATCTGCTTCCAATGGGAAACAAGTCAAAATTTTCATGTTTCACAT
Organism: uncultured Eubacteriaceae bacterium; assembly: GCA_947643285.1. Taxonomy (GTDB): domain Bacteria; phylum Bacillota; class Clostridia; order Lachnospirales; family Lachnospiraceae; genus MGBC136627. The sequence continues at coordinate 416 of CANRVK010000097.1, read as the reverse complement.
TATTCCATTCATAAGTAGAACCAATAATATCCCCTAAAATAGCTCCAATCATAACATTTCCTCTTTTATCTAATTTTAGTTCTGTCATATATTTTATAGTACTAAAAAATCTCAGATTTTTCAATGCAAACAAAATATAGATTCTGTTGATTTTAATAAAATTATGTGAACTATAGATCAAAAGAAATAAAACATCTATATGATAGAAGCTATAAATACTTATATCTAATCTATTAGTATTATATTACATTAGAAAGAGGAAACCATTTCCTAGAAGAGCCAATAAACGAGCAAAGGCAAGGATATATTCCAAAAGAAGCCCCTTGGAAGACGTTGGTACTTAATAAGCAGTGTCCGCGGGGAAGCGGGGCTGCGAATTTAGTACCACTACGTCTGGAACGGAGCGAGAGCGCGGC
>CANRVK010000096.1 GCA_947643285.1 uncultured Eubacteriaceae bacterium | reverse complement strand
TCTTGCGGGTTTGCTCATTAAGTGCCGACGTCTTCCAAGGGGCTTCTTTTGGAATGGGGTCTTTCTTTCGCTAGTTTGCAGTACAGGCGAGTTTGTGGATTGACATGTTGTTGTTATAACTTGACCTTTTATAAAATTTCTAGATAGTATTATTAGTTTTCTGAATTTTCTTAAAATTGTCAATAAACTAGCAAAGGCAAAGACCTATTCCAAAAGAAGCCCCTTGGAAGACGCTGGCACTTAATGAGCAAACCCGCAAGAAGCGGGGCTGCGAATTTAGTGTCCACTACGTCTGGAACGGAGCGAAAGCGCGGCTTCGTTGGAATAGGTCTTTGCCGTAGCGAACCTTTGGTCAAAGTGTTCTCCTAACTTTTATTCATAAAATTAATTAGCAAATTCTACAGAAATATTTCCGACACCACCAGAGATATATAAATAATTATCTGCCTCTTCATTGAGTGTAGTATTAGAATTATAATTTTTGCCATTAACACTGGTGCGTCCTAATCCAGTGCTGATATCTACCATAAAATCTTTATAAGAATTCTTTAAATTAAAATCTGATTTGCCCACACCGCCTGAAATAGTACAATCTCCATAAAATGTTCCTTCATAATTTATCACTCCAACTCCACAAGTGATATCTGCATCTCTAAAAGTGCAGTCTTCAAATTCAGAAACGCCTACACCACCTTCTATAATGACATCTTCAGCAGAAACACCAGAGAGATGAGTTTTGCAAGCGCCAGTGGATAAATATAAGCTATCAGTATTCACATCTTCAATAAGAATAGTGCCAGCTCCATTTTTGATGTCGATACAATCTGTATAAAAATTTTCGGGTACAGTTAAAATTAATTTACTTTTTGTTCCTTTTTTTTGAAAGCTGTTAAAAAAATCAGAAGAAGAAGTATCTACGATCAATGTTCCATCATTATTTTCACAATAGAAATCATGAGGCATATTTTCTACTATCAAAGTAAAATCACCACCCGGCTGAATAATGATATTACCAGAATTTATATTGATAGAGATAAAATCGATGTCATCATAAATCCGAGAAAAATTCACTAAATCTGTATTCTCTATAAAATAAGTATCTAATTCTGAAAGAGTATCAAAAGAAAAATCAATTTCTTCTGTCATTCCATAGGTGATTGCAGTTGTTTCACAAACAGCTATTTCTTCACAGATAGCTATTTCATTAGGAGAAAGTTTTCGATCTATCATATGATAAATACCATAAATAATAGTAGTAATTCCTCCTATAATTCCTAATGCCAATAAAATCGCTAAACCCATAGCAAAATATTTTATACTTTTTTGAATAGAATTCATTGAATATCAATCCCCCCAAACATACAAGTCGCATTAATAAACAGAGTAGGAGCGCCCGGATTATTGCCGTTTCTCTTATTAGAAACTCCGCCAAAAATAGGAATACAAGAAACCTGCACATTGATATTAGCTGGTACATGAATATCAATTCCTCCGAAGACAGAAGTACAATTTAAAACTACATCTTCTTGAAAATAAGCATTTCTCAAATTGAGGTCAATTCCTCCAAAAATAGCATTTATAGTTGAGCCATTAAATGTTTCATAATCAAAAGTGATATCCTGAGAAGAGAATATTGCGGAATATTCTGGAGTATCAGCTTGAGCTTTTGGATTTATACGTTGTTTCGTTCGTTTTTTTCTGGCAGAATCTTTATATAATATATTCGCACCAGCGATGATAAAAATAATAGGAAAAAATAAACGCCAAATTAAATAAGAAGGAAATAAGTTCCATGCAGATAATAACCATAACAGCCCGATGATCAAGCCGGCAGTAGGCAGAGGATTAAATCCACTTTTTGCAACAGAAACTAGGCATGGGACAATGATAAATAATGTCCACCATCCACGGAAAAAGAGGCTAAAATGCCATAAATTTAAAGCACGTCCCGCAAATCCAATTCCAATGAGAATTAAAAAAGTGCCTATTAAAATATTATTAGATTTGTTTTTCATATTAAACTCCTTTCAATCCAATTTTCCGATATCTGACAGCTAACGAAAATTCTAAAAATAAATATCTTAATATCTTATTATAAATAATCTTACTAGCTTCATGATTAGAATACAAGTTACATATGTCATAAATAAAAATGAATAAAGTAAGGATATAATATAAAAGTGTAAAAAGTGAAAGAATTTCTGATTATGAAAAAAAAATAAATTTTAGAAGCCTTCATTGACTTTTTTTGTAGACTAGAGTAAACTCTCAGTTATAGAAAAACAGAAGATGTTTTAGAAATAAATAGAGATAATAAAGGAATTTCCATAAATGGAATTGAAAAAGTGTTAGGAGGTTTTATTTTGGAAAATAATTATGATGATTTAAGAGAAAAAGGAATGTTAGTTTTATTAGCTGCTTCTCCTATTATTATTGGCTTTTTTTATTGGGTCATGACTGCGCTTCCAGTTATTGGGAAGATATGGATATATGCTGCTCCGTTTACTGTTTTATATTTTTGGGGCTGGGTTGGAACAGTGTTTTTTACTCGTGTTAAAAAAGCATGGAAGGCTATTTTATTAGGAAATAGTATTGTATTGTTGTTATTTATCATTTTTTGCTTTCAGGTTTTTATACCAGAAATGAATAAAGTAGCTATATTTGCTCAAATCACTCAATTAGCCACGATTCCCTTTCTCGCCATTACAATGTGGTTACAGCTTCCATTAGAAGGAAAGATGGATATGGAAGTGGTATCTAATACAACATTAATTTGTACACAGGCAGTAGGAGTAATGCTATTGATAGTGGCTTTCTCGGTTGGATATTTTTACAGCAAGAGAAAGGAACAAAAAGAGGCATTAGCTGAAGAACAACAAGAAGATGAATTAGAGGATATAGAGCCAATTTTTTCTGATAAAATAGAAGAAGATGATTCGTCTTCTTCGGCAACTTGAAATAAAGGTGAAAGGTTCGCTACGGCAAGGAACTATTCCACAGAAACCGCGCTTTCGCTCCGTTCCAGACGTAGCGGTACTAAATTCGCAAATCCCGCTTCTTGCGGGTTTGCTCATTAAGTACCAACGTCTTCCAAGGGGTTTCTTTTGGAATAGTTCCTTGCCTTCGCTAGTTTATGCGGAGGGTTAGTTTTTGGAAAGTGTGTTTTTTTGGAAAGTGTGTTTTTGGTGTTGTTTTGTGAAGGGGGGATTATGTTTTTTTGTTGTGGGTTAGAATTTAACCTCATCAAGGAAGTCCCTCGCTTCTAAGCAGCCAAGGCGAAAGCGGTAGGGTTGGGACTTCCTTGTTTCCGTGGGAGTGCAGACTCCCACGGAAAAGCTGCGATAGCAGCTATGAGGTTATGAGCAAGTAGCGAAGCGGATTGCGAATATCCGATTTGACTGGGAGTGTTTGGTGATAAAAAGATAAAAGATTTATAGAAATGGTTGTTTTTTAATATTTGTCATGTTATGCTTTGTCTGACAAGATAGATGTCTTGTCAGAAAGAGAGGATAAAAAGGCAAATGGAAAAAGTAAAAAAGATATTAAATCGAATCTTTATTGATGGACTGAGTGGAATGGCGTTAGGGTTATTTTCCACTCTTATTGTAGGAACAATTATTCAACAGATAGGGAATTTAATCGGGGGTTCTGTTGGGGATATTATATTTGTCATTGGTAAATTGGCAGCAGCGGTGACAAGCGCTGGAATAGGAGTGGGAGTTGCGGCAAAGTTTAAAGAATCTCCTCTTGTGACTCTTTCCGCGGCGACTGCTGGTATGGTAGGGGGCTTTGCGAGTAAAATATTAGCAGGTACTATATTGACAGAAACAGGCGCAGTTCTTTTGGCTGGACCGGGTGAGCCATTAGGCGCATTTATAGCAGCTTATATTGGAATAGAAATAGGACATTTAGTTTCTGGCAAAACAAAAGTGGATATTTTAGTGACTCCGCTCATAACTATTCTCAGCGGTTCTTTTGTGGGATTAATAGCAGGACCGCCTATTTCTGAGTTTATGACAGGAATCGGAGCATTGGTGAATTGGGGTGTAGAGCAACAGCCATTTCTTATGGGAATTATTGTGTCTGTTTTAATGGGGATCATTTTAACGCTCCCTATTAGTTCAGCCGCTGTTGGAGTAGCTTTGAATCTGAGCGGTTTGGCAGCAGGAGCTGCTACAGTAGGCTGTTGTTGTCAAATGGTAGGTTTTGCTGTAGCGTCTTTTCGAGAAAATAAATGGAGTGGATTAGTAGCACAGGGAATAGGAACTTCTATGCTTCAGATCCCCAATATTATAAAAAAGCCGATTATCTGGATACCTCCTATTTTAGCGAGTGCTATTTTAGGACCAGTGGGAACTATGATCTTAAAAATGACAAGTAATGCCACAGGTTCTGGTATGGGAACGGCTGGATTCGTAGGACAGATTATGACATGGCAGACCATGATAAGCACAACTTCTCCCGCTATTTTACTATTAAAAATAACATTTCTTCATTTTATTTTGCCAGCAGTGATCACACTACTGATATCTGAATTTATGCGCCATAAAAAATGGATAAAACAAGGAGATATGCTATTAAAACTATAAAAACTGAACCATTACCTCCTGCGAAGAAGCAACAATGAAATCTATAAACTAGCCACCGCGAAAGACTAGCTTAAGAGGGGAGCTTATTCCAAAAGAAGCCCCTTGGAAGACGTTGGTACTTAATGAGCAGTCCTGTTAGGGGCTGCGAATTTAGTATCCGCTACGTCTGGAACGGAGCGAGAGCGCGGCTTCGTTGGAATAAGCTCCCCTCTTAAGCGGAACATTACTCAATCATTAAAATTCTCTAAACCCCTTGTTTCCATGAATTGGATTTGTTAAAATATGACTATAATATTTAATAGGTTTGATAATGAAATCACAAAGGAAGGTATTTTATGGATAAAGAGAATTTATTAGCAAGTGATGTGGGGTATTTAAAAGATGCATTAACTATTTTGAACGAGATTGAAAGTTCAAAAGAAACACAAAAAAACTTGAATCAGCAAATAAAGGAATTAGAAAAGAATATACAGACGAGAGAAAAAGCTTGTAATGATGAGATAGAATTTACAATGAAAAAGCGGAGGGAAGAAATAGCCTCTAGTTTTGATAAACAGATCAGAAAAGAGCAAGACAATATCAGAAAAATAAGAAATGATCGGGAAAAAGCTAAAAATAAAGGGATGCAAGGCAGAATAGAGATAGAAACGATGGATTTAAAGGGGGAAAACGATCAGATTACAACGGAAATAAAAGAAATTATAAAAGACAGTTCCCTTCTGAAAATCTGTGGGTATAAAATCTTTTATATCTTGTTTTCTCCCAAAGGTATAGTAGAACTTTTGATTTTATTTCTCACGATGGCAGCACTGCTTTTTGGACTTCCCTATGGAATTTTTTTATTGCTTCCTACAAGACGACCGATTTGGCTATTAGTCATTAGTTTTATTTTAAATATGCTATTTTTTGTAACATATCAGATGATCGCGCAAAAAACAAAGGTGGTCAAAGGAAAAGAGATTGCCCATATAAAAGGCTTACAGGACAAAATTTCTGCAAATAATCATAAGATAAGAGCTGTTAAAAATTCTATCTTAAAAGATAAAAATGAAAAAATATATGATTTAGAGAATTTTGATAAACAAATAAAGGAATTAGAGGAGAATATAAAAAATATCACAAAAGAAAAGCAAGAGGCATTGACTTCTTTTGAAGGAAGCACAAAGAATATGCTGATAGAAGAGATACAAGGTCGCTATCAAGGAGATATAAAGGATTATCAGATAAAACAGGATAATGTATTAAAAGAGCGAAAAGGAGTGGAAGATTTCATTCGGGATAGAAATAAACATATGACAGCTTATTATGAAGCTTTCCTTGGTAAGGATTATGTTACCAAGGAAGCTTTAGAGAATATGATTATTCTCATGGAGCAGGAAAATGCTTCTACAGTAGCAGAAGCTCTTGCTCTCTATAAATCAGAGCGCTGAGAAGTCCCATGCTGATACAGTCGGCTAATGTCATCACAGTGGAAAGTCTAGTTGTTTGCAGAAGTAAATTATCTAACATTCCGGAAAAGTTTACAATACCAGTGATAAATATATCTCCTACCTCTGGTAAGTCTTTTTTTACACCTAGTCCCGGTTTCAAACTTCCAGTGCCAATTGTGACATAACCAATATGAGAATAAGAGCCAAGAGAAGCATCCACAGCGATAACAAAAGCGTTTGGATGTTTTTTTTGTATTAATGAAATTGTATCATTTAAATTGACCGCATGAACGGGGTTGTCTAATGTCCCATAAATAGTGACAAAATTAGATTTACGTCTTGACAGTTTATAACCTATCAAAGGTCCTAAGCTGTCACCAGTAGAACGGTCAGTTCCTATACAGAGTAAGACCATAGGGGCTGTTGCTTTTGGGTGAGTTTCGATTAAAGTTTTGAGAGTGCGCCCCAGTGCAAAACTTGCACCACGCTCTTTAGAGTTATAATAATAAATCAAACCTGAACCAACCTTTCTTAAATTTTACGATGTTTCACGAAAGAAGCACTGTTTTCAGTATTGACAGAGCAAAGAACTTTAATCTTTAAAATCATAGGTAAATTATGCCATACGCCTACAAAAAAAGTATAAACTCTACAAGTTAGAAAAAGTAAAGGTGTCAAATAAAAACAAAAAAACATAAAAATGTGATATTTATGTAGAAATAAAATTATTTTTATACGACATAAAGTGATAAAATAAAAAAATGCATTGTGCTATGATACATTTAAGCGGCGTGAAAAGGAAGTATGTTGCAGATGGTGAGTTATAAAATTTGGTGAGGTGCAGTAGTATGATAGAAATTATCTATAGTGAGGACACCAATGAGAAAGAAGAAAAATGCACGGACATCCGATTACCAAGAAACGTAAGACAAATAGGAAAGGGAAATGAAAATAAAAAGATTTATGTAGAGGACTATGTGATGACCTATATCGGAAGGATATGGGAAGTACCTAAAGTAGAACCAGCGATTGGAGTATTATTAGGAACGGTAAAACGAGCGGAAGGCGGTACATATTTATTTATATCTGGTGCGATTACCGTAAAAAATATCGTACAATCGGGAAAAGATATTATTTTTTCAGACGAAACATGGACAGAAATCTATGAAACCATGAAAAGGTATTTCAATAATTTAGAGATAATGGGATGGTTTTTAGCTCGAAATGATTCAGCGTTTGAAATTGATGAAAGTTTATATAAAACACATATAGATAACTTTGCTGGAATGGACAAGCTGTTATTACTGGCAGATGTGAATGAAAAAGAAGAAGAATTTTATATTTTTAATAACGGACAGTTAGAAAAACAAGATGGTTATTATATTTATTATGAAAAAAATGAGCCTATGCAGGCTTATATGGTAGAACAAAAGCAAGGAAAATCCATAGAAGAAGTAAAAGAAGATACCGTTACAGAGAGCTATCGATCTATCATACAAGAAAGAAAAGAGAATACATCACAAAAGAGAATGGTAGGTATTTTATATAGTGCCTGTACCTTCTTAGCAGTAGTAATCCTAGCGATAGGAGTTACCATGATGAATAATTATGATAAGATGCGAAATATGGAAACGACGTTAAATACATTGACGACAAATTTAATGGGAGAAAATAAAGAAACAGATGGTGTTGTTGCAGCTAATAATACTATTATAGATAAAGTGGATGGTCTGGTGGAAACCACACCTCCTTTAGAAAATCAATCTAATACAGGAGAAACAAAAGATACACAATCAGAAAATACAATTCCAACAGAAACCACACAACCCCCTACAGAAGCGTCAGCTTCTACGGAGGTGGAAAGTCAGCAGAGTGAAGTCATAAACTCTCAATCTCCTACAACACAAATAGAAAATACAAGTGGAAATTATCATATTGTTGCAGACGGAGAAACATTAATTTCTATCAGTTTAGATACTTATCAAACAGAAGCTATGGTGGAAAGCATTATGCAGGCTAATAACATAGTAGATGGAGATAAAATCTATCCTGGTCAAAAAATATACCTTCCATAAAATAAATTTATAGTGCTTTCTTAGAAAATATATTGTATAATCGTTATATTAAAAAACAGAGGTAAAAAGAATGGCGAATATACGAGAGAAAATAAAGGAAAGGCTATCATTTCTAAAAAACAAGAAAGAAAATCCCCCCATCAATATAGAAAGTGGAACAGAACAAAAAAAGAATATGATACAAAATATAAAAGAATTCTGGCAAGGGAAAAAGAAGATATTTTTATTAGCTGGAATCGCTATTATATTATTAGCTGTAGGTATATATCGTTATTATCTTACGAAAAAGGTATTTACAGAATATAGTACTATTTCGATATCAGAAACAGCGGATATAGCAAATAGTGAATATCTGGCATTTGGAGAATATTTGATTCGCTATACTTTAGATGGCATTTCTTGCCTAGACAAAAAAGGGAGCTTAATTTGGGGACAGGCGTATGAAATAAAAGCACCTATTGTAGATATCTGTGGAGATTATGTAACAGTAGCGGCTCAAAGAGAAAATAGTATTTATGTTTTTAACAAATCTGGTTTCCAAGGAGAAATATCCACTTTATATCCGATTATTGATATTAAAGTGGCCAGACAAGGAGTAGTCGCAGTGGTTATGGAAGAATCCGGCACGAGTTATATAAAAATGTATGATGTATATGATGTAGGAGATGAAGAATTAATCACTATCAAGTCGGATTTAGAAGGAAGGGGCTATCCATTCGCAATAGCATTATCTCCAGATGGTAAAAAATTAGTGATATCCTCTTTGAATCTCACCAGTAATAAAATAGAAAATATGATAGAATTTTATAATTTTTCTGAAGTGGGGCAAAACTATGAAGAAAAATTAGTAGGAACTTTTTCGGAATTTGCAGATTCTCTTATTCCAGAAATCGCATTTATAAATGATACTACAGTTTGTGCATTTACAGAAGATCAGATCGCTATTTTTTATATTAAAGAAATACCAGAGTTATTATTGACCATACCTTTAGAAGGAGAGGTGAAATCAGTATTTTATGACAATAAATATCTCGGTATCATTATGCCAGATAATGAAAGCGCTTTTGATAGTTTGTTTGTATATGATATAAATGGAAATTGTATTTTAGAAAAGCAGCTTTATCAAGACTTTAAAAATATTTATTTCTGGGGAAATAATGTTGTATTATATAATTCCTATAGCTGCCAAATTATTGGATTTGATGGAACAATAAGACTTGACTATACATTTGATAATGATATCGCTCTTTTAAAGCCTATATCTTATACTAATTTTGTATGGGCGAGTTCTTCTTTTATCAGTGAGATTCATCTGAAATAATAGTTTGGTAATTTAATAATAGGATTGATTATATGAGCGATTAAATTTTATGAAAAAGAAAAAGGCAAAAGACAAGGAGAAAGAAATTATGACAGTATCAATATTATTACTGATTGTTTTAGGGCTTTTAGCTCTATGCACTTGGAATGGATATCGCAAAGGGTTTTTAAAAATTGTATTATCTATGGTAGCTATGGTGGCTACTGTTATAATAGGCATTTGGATCAATCCTTATGTGAGTCAATTTTTAAAAGAACGTACTACTATGTATGAAACGTTACAGAAACATTCAGAAAGAATATTGGATGAAATGATCGGGGAAGAGCTGAAAAATGGGATTACATCTCGGACAGAACAAATGAATATGATAGAGAATTTGAATCTGCCGGAATCTATTAAGAAGATTTTGATAGAAAATAATAATAATGGAGCTTATCAGTTATTATCCGTAGATAATTTTGAAGGGTATATCAGTAATTATTTAGCTGGAGTGATGTTAAATTCCATCGCATTTGTGGGAAGTTTTTTGATAGTGGGATTTCTCATTAAAATAGTATTTGTGATGGCGGATATTGTAGGAAGAATTCCGGGGATTAAAGGGTTAAATAAGATGATAGGAGGGGTTATAGGATTTTTACAAGGGATTCTTATTTTATGGATTTTATGCTTAATAGTGACTGCATTTATAGGGACATCATGGGGGAAGGACATCATGGGAGAGATACAGAAGAGTCAAATATTGAGTTTTATTTATGATCACAACTATTTACTAAAAGGAATGTCGGATATTTTAAAACTGTTTCAATAGAATAGAATGATTGTGATTTATGTTTTCTGTGAGTTTCCGCTTAGGGCGAGGAACTATTCCAACGAAGCCGCGCTTTCGCTCCGTTCCAGACGTAACGGACACTAAATTCGCAGCCCCGCTCCTTGCGGAACTGCTCATTAAGTGCCAACGTCTTCCAAGGGGCTTCTTTCGGAATAGTTCCTCGCCCTAAGCTGCTTTATTGGCTGTTTGAGAAATGAGAAGTCCTTTGTATACATAGAATTTTGATATTTAAGAATTGAAGGGTTAAAGTGTTTAATTTAGTAGAATATTAAATTTTAATGGTTAGTTTACGATTGATAAGGAATTAATTTAAAATAAAGGGATATTTTATAGATATGAATTTGAAGAAAGGATATATTATATAGTTAAGAAAGAGCGGAAAAATAAATGATGTTATACTTTATGAATCAGGTTATATTATAAAAACATCAAGCTCAACGCAGTGGATTATGGGATAAACTAGCATAGGGAGGGAAGTATTCCGAAAGAAGCCCCTTGGAAGACGTTGGTACTTAATAAGCAAACCC
>CANRVK010000095.1 GCA_947643285.1 uncultured Eubacteriaceae bacterium | reverse complement strand
AGTACCACTACGTCTGGAAAGAGCGAGAGCGCGGCTTCGCTGGAATACTTCCTTGCCGCAGCGACCCTTTGTCAAATATGTTCCCCTCTTTTATATTTTTCATAAACTCATACCTTAAAACATCTATAAATCTTTCCTCTCTCTTACTTTACTTATCACCGCCTATTAACCTCAACATTTATTTCCCATTTTAGAAGTAAAAGACTCCCTACTATACTATATTTGTAAAAGAAATATAACATTTTCTTTGCCCTTCGTCAAGTCTTACTGTATTATGTATTTAACTCTAGACTCACCAAAAGCGCTTGATCTACTTTTATTAAAATCTCTTTATCCAGATGACATACCTTATCTTTCAACCTCTTTTTATCAATCGTGCGCAACTGTTCTAATAAAATTACTGAATCTTTCATAATATCATATTTACTACAGTCAATCTCTACATGAGTAGGTAACTTCGCTTTATTCATCTTTGATGTAATAGCAGCACAGATAACTGTTGGACTATGTTTATTACCAATATCATTTTGAATAATCAATACAGGTCGAATTCCTCCTTGTTCTGAACCAATGACTGGTCTTAAATCTGCATAGTAAATATCTCCTCTACGAATTATCACTCTATTTCACACTCCATTTACTAGATTACTTTTATCTTCAGTATTCCCTGTTTCATTTGGTGTATTCGAGATTTATAACAGATTCTTTCGACATAACCTGCATATTCCAAACAATTTTTTCTGTTCGCTTTTTCCTCTTTTCTATCTATAAAACGGTATTTCTATTGTAATAATGGCAAATATGGTCGGATACCAGCGATCTGCTCTCCTTCAAAATAGACTCTGGGGATACGCTTTCCTAAATTACAAATAATTTCATAGTTAAATGTAGTTCCCACCAAAGAAGCCAATTCTTCAACGCTTATCTGTTCCTCCCCATCTCTTCCTATCAAAACAACTTCATCATTTTCTTTTACATCTGGAATTTCAGAAACATCTACCATAAATTGATCCATACAGATTCTTCCTCTGATCGGAACTCTCTTTCCTCTTATTAATACAAATCCTCGATTTGACAGCCCTCTCGGATATCCATCTCCATATCCGATGGGAATCGTTGCTATTTTCGTTCTTTTTGTCGTCACATAAGTAGATCCATAACTTATACCTGTATTCGCTTCTACATACTTTAAATAGACAATATGACTTTTCAATTCCAAAGCAGGTCTTAACTTCACAGCTTGTTTTTTCACCTCTTCAGACGGATATAAACCATATAAAGCGATTCCCGCTCTCACCATATTAAAATTGGCTTCTGGAAGGTCTATAATTCCTGCACTATTAGAACAATGTTTGATAGGAATATCAATCCCTCTCTTTTTTAATTTCTCTAAAAAAGAGGTGAATCTCTTTAGCTGATGATAAGACTTCTCCTTATCTGCCTCATCAGAAGAAGTAAAATGAGTAAATATTCCCTCTAATACTAAATTAGGCAGTCTTTTTATCTTTTCTATCATCTCTATACTCATCTCATCATCTCTAGCCCCTAATCTAGACATTCCTGTATCTAAACTAATATGTATATATGCTTGTTTTCCTTCTTTTTGAGCACATACGGATAAGCGTTCTGCAGCATATAGAGTATAAATGCTAATACTGATATGATAATCTATGACTTTATAATATAAGCTTTCATGTACAAATCCTAATACAAGTATTCTCTTATCAAATCCATGTTCTCTCAGACTCACTGCTTCCTCTACCGTAGCAACCGCACAGCCATCAATTTCCTCCTTAACAGCTTCTGCTATAGCAGCAGCTCCATGTCCATACCCATCTGCTTTGACTACCGCCATAAATAAAGCATCGGAAGACATATTTTTCTTCATCTCTTTGATATTTTGTCTTATGATATCTAAATGTATTCCCGCATAGCCTCGATATAAATCACCAGAATGTAAATCTAACTCTATTTCCATATTATGTTCCTCTTTCCGTTTTCTCATCTATCTTGCTATTCATCTCTATTACACTTTTTAAGCGCATTTTATCCTAAAACATAAACACTCATACTACTAAAATCGCGTGCTTTTAAATCTTTAGAATCTGAACTCCTTATCTACCATATAGTTCTTAACTCAGATATTACACAGATAAACTGCATCAAATTCCAATTATTCTTTTTAAATATATTCCCATTCTAATCCGATATTTCCTATTTTTTAAATATTACATAAGAGAATAGTTTTTATCCAACTCATAAAAAACCTTTTCTAATCCCGTTATAATATCGTTTGCCCCCATCGCATAAGCTCCTTTTTCTTTTCTTGCCATATCTCCCGCCAGACCATGAATATACACTCCTAAACAAGCCGCCGTCTGATTATCTAATTTCATCGCACATAATCCTGAGATAATACCTGTCAGAACATCTCCAGCACCTGCTGTCGCCATTCCATTATTTCCGGAAGAATTGATAAAAATTTTCCCATTTTCTAGTCCAGAAACAATCGTTCTAGCATCCTTTAACACACAAACCCCTTCATATTCCTCACTGAAATTTCTTGCTGTCTGTATCAAAGTATCCTGTATATTCTCTATGGTCTTTCCTATCAGCCGAGCCATCTCTCCCAAATGAGGTGTAATAATACTATTTCTTTTTAACGCCTGTAATCTCTCTTTCTTTTTACTCAAAATATTAAGCGCATCTGCATCTAATAGAATCGTTTTCCCTTTTTGAATAGATCCATAAGACAAAATATTTTCTACAATAGCGATAGACACCTCTTCCATACCAAGTCCCGGTCCAACCGCTATCACATCTGCCCATTCTAAAGCAGACTCTAAAATTTCCTTCCAATTTTCTTTGCGATAACACGCCATAATCGCCTCTGGCAAACTTGATTGAAGGATAACTCGATTTTCCTCACAAGTTACAATTTTCACAAGTCCCACTCCTGTAGCATAAGCCGCCTTCGCCGCTAAATAAGCTGCTCCTGCCATATTTTCTGAACCCGCTACCAAAAGAACTTTCCCATATGTTCCTTTATTAGAATATGGCTTTCTTATTGGTATCCTCTTTAAATCAGATAATTCATAAGTAAATGCATGAGGATAAATTCTTTCTATCACCTCTTCTGGAAAACCTACATCCTTTTGTATCACTTCCCCACAGAGTTCCGCACCCGGATACAAAAGAAGTCCTATTTTTAATGCCCCAAAAGTCACTGTCCATTTCGCCCAAACTGCTGTCCCTAATATCTTTCCTGTACTGCTATCTAACCCACTTGGAATATCTATCGCTATAATAGGCGTCTTTGACTGATTCATAGCTTCTATGCAATTTTTATATTCTCCTGTCACCTCTCGATTCAGCCCTACCCCGAAAATAGCATCTACTAATACAGTATATTCCGAAAATTTTGGATTATTTATCACAGGAATAGAAAGCTTTTTTATAATTTGAATCTGTGCTGTCCACTCTTTTGATGGATTATTTGAGAATACAGGAATATAAATTTCTACTGGAATTTTTTTCTCTTTTAATATCCTAGCGACTGCTAACCCATCTGCCCCATTATTCCCACAACCACAAATACATAAAACAGGTTGGGCGGACATAATATGTTTCGCTATTTCTTGCGCAACAGACAATGCCGCCCTTTCCATCAAAACCATAGAAGGAATTCCAATCTCTTCTATCGTATTATTATCCACTTCTTTCATTTCTATCGCATTTAATAAATATTTCATTGCTCTTCTCCATATATCGTATCAAAATACTGCATAATTTCAGCTCCTAGCATATCATGTAAAGTAGAATAAATCAATGCATTTTGTTCTTCTAACTCTTGTTTCATGATTAATTTTCTTTTTAATTCCGCTCTAATTTCCGTTATCCAATCTGTAATTTCTTCTAACTCCTCTTTATTACTGTCCATTTTCTCATAACATTCTTCTATCGTAGAAGTCAATAATCTCTCATTTGCGCTCTCTAATTGTTCTGGAATATCTCCTTGTTTCTTTTCCAAAAAATTTAATTTTCTATTCGCTTCTTTTATAAGCTGCTGACTCTTTTCTAGCCTTCTTTCTCTCTGTTTTTCATCTTCTCCATCTGTCTGCTGCATATTATCCACAATATTTTGCATCAACTTGGATTTTAACTTCTTCAATTCCTCTATCTCATTCGTCGTCTTTCCCCTATTTTTTAACAGATGATTTACCTCAGATTCACACTTTCTTATAACATCAGATTTATTCTCCTCTGGAAATAATTGATGCCATCTAGTATCTAATGTTAAAATCGGAATCTGTCTTTTCTTCAACAATAATTCTAATTCCGATATCTGTTCCTCTTCTTCTAACACTTCTTTATTTTTACGCCGTAATCTCATTTCTCACGCCTCCTCATAAGATAAAATTTTTTATACCTCACTTACTATTTCGTTCCATTTTCGCAATATTATAAGAGATGCGCATTAAACTTTCCGATAAATGTACATTTTCCACTATAATCTCTGGAGAAAGATTTAAGTCTGTATGGGCAAAATTCCAAATAGCCTTTACCCCACAAGCCACTGCCTGTTCCGCCATCTCAGTAGCCTTTGCCTTTGGTATCGTAAGAGCCGCAATTTCTATATTATGTTCTTTGATGAACTCTGGCATACAATCAATATTTCTGATTTCAATTCCTCTCACTGTAACACCTTCTAATCTGGGATTCACATCAAAAAGCCCTTTCACAACAAAGCCCCTTTTTTCAAAATTTGCATAATTAGCAATCGCTTGCCCTAAATTTCCTGCTCCTATAATGATCATATTATGATTTTGATCAATGCCCAAAATTTTGGCAATTTCTGTATATAAATATTTGACATTATATCCATACCCTTGCTGTCCAAATCCTCCAAAATTGTTTAAATCTTGACGAATTTGAGATGCGGTGACTTTCATCCTTTCACTTAATTCATTTGAGGAAATACGTTCTACTCCACTTTCCATTAACTCTCCTAAATACCGATAATATCTGGGGAGTCTTTTCACTACTGCTTGTGATATCTCTTTTCTTTCCACAGGTTCTTCCTCCTAAATCTATCCTATTTTCTTTCATTAAGTTAAGAATCTCTGCTATAAAATCTCATTTTTTAAATAATTTCTATTATTTATTATATAAGAATGTTAAAATAATGTCAAACATTAGTATATATTTATTTAAAAATCCATTATAATTCTGTCAGCCTACCTGAATACCAAGGGGAACGCTACGGCAAGCACCTATTTCAACGAAGTCGCGCTCTCGCTCCGTTCCAGACGTAGCGGATACTAAATTCGCAGTTCCTTACGGAACTGCTCATTAAGTACCAACGTCTTCCAAGGGACTTCTTTTGGAATAGGTGCTTGCCTCCGCTAATTAGTCGTTTATTATACTTTTTGAAAAAAGAGTTAGTTTCATGATAACAATAAAATCATTTTATTTTCTATTCGTTACTATGAAAAATATTTCCTCAATGATCTATATTTTATCACCAAAGCTACCCTTTTCTTTTTTTCTAGGCTAAGCCCAATGTGGTCAACTTAAGAGTTTTTACACTCTAAACCTGTAACAGTAAGAACAAATTTTCTAATACTAATTTTCAAGATATACTTATATATCATGCTTAAGTTGACCGCATTGGGCTAGGCAAACAACAAACTTTCTTTTCGTAGAATAGCCTATAAACTAACACAGGGAAGGAAGTATTCCAAAAGAAGCCCCTTGGAAGACGTTGGTACTTAATGAGCAAACCCGCAAGAAGCGGGATTTGCGAATTTAGTACCGCTACGTCTGGAACGGAGCGGGAGCGCGGCTTCGTTGGAATACTTCCTTCCCTGTGCCCCCCCCCTTTGCTCAAAACGTTCCCAAAACTACCTATTCTCCTTAAAATAAAAATTTTCTGCTTGCATTATTTTATATTATCTGTTAAAATGAAAAATGTTCTGGATTCTAAGAGAATCTAATAGTTTTTAGGAGGTGTAATTATGGCAAAATGCAGTATCTGTGGCAAAGGTGTTCACTTTGGCAATAACGTAAGTCATTCTAATAGAAAAACCAAGGCTATTTGGAAACCTAATGTAAAATCCGTTCGTGCAAAAGTAAATGGCGCAACAAAGAAAATTTATGTATGTACTTCTTGTTTAAAGAGCGGTCTTGTAGAACGTGCCTAATAGAATGTCCTTATATTTAGAAAACGCTGAAACACTTCATAAGCCAACTCAGTAAAAAGAAACTGCCGGATTGCCGACAGTTTTTTATTACAATAAGCTGGCTTACGAAGTGTTTCAGCGTTTATTATCATAAACTGCTTTGTAAGCATCTCAGCGTCTGTTTTATTATTTACTTACAAAAAAGATTAAAACCACAGACTAATAAAATAATCGCTAACAGTGTTCGTGTCACAGAACTTCGGAAACAAAGAGATAGTGCAACGCCCACCGCAATCCAAAAAAGAATAAATCCTATCATTCTGCACATAAGACTCTCCCGGCACACATTTCTACACTATATCCTATGCTAGGATTTTCTATTTATGCTAGTCTTTTTTCTGACCTTGATATTTCCAACTGATATTTTATTTTTCTTCTTTGTTCTGTTCTTGAGTTTTTATCTCCTCTTCCTCTTCTTTGTTCGTATTCTTTCCTGTGAATTTATTGATAAAATCTGGTACCATATCTAATACTTTTGTTAATCCATCTTGATTTTTCACATTCACTAATTTGGTTGTTCCATTCTGAATCACTAAAACTGCGCTAGGTGTGATTTTTCCTCCCATACCACCTGCTCCATTGTTTTTCTTGTCCTCGGAAACAGCTCCTGCTCCCACACCAAAACTCACATCCACTAAAGGCAAAATGATGGTATCTCCCACAGTAACCGCATCACCGACTACTGTCTTTGTGGTGATAAAATTATCCATTCCCTTGAATAAAGATTCCACTGTAGAATTAAAACTATTGTCTGCCATTTTTACTTTCCTCCTATTTTTATAAAATTTTTTATCATTTTTCGGAAGTTTTTATCACGCCACATGCGAAATCCTATCGCGAGCATATGAAAAAAACGAATTCTTCCTTTACAATAAAAATCTCCTTCTAACACTTTATTCTCAAAATCAGGTTTTATATTTATAGTATTCCTATAAAAAGGATATAATACACATAAAACGCCTAATACCATTCCAGTAATAGATGGATCTTCAAAGCCAAAACGCAGATTTAATATTAATTTTCTAGGTCTGAAATGTTTGAATAAAATTAATACTTGGCTTTTGCACAATCCGAAAATCGCTCTTATATCATTTTCTTCTAAAAAAGACTTTATCTTTTCTTTTGTCTTTTGTAATGTCTTTATACTCTCTTTTATCTTTTCTTTCGTTTGCCTTATCTTCTCAAATAGATTAATTTTAGATTTTTTCTGCTCTTGTTCTACTTCAGACTCTTGAAACACTTCTCTATCTTTCTGTGATTCTTTTTCAGAACACTCACCACCTGATAGATCTTTTTTATCTTCTGTATTTCCTTTTTCCTTTTCTCTATCCAAGAAAATATCCCTCTCCTGCTTTTGAAGTGTTTCTGATTTTTCTTGTTCTGTTTTCTCATGTTTTATATCCCTTCTTATCTTTTTTTGTTTCTTCTCACTTTTTTGTTTTTTTCTTCTCAAAGGGATTCCACATATCTTTATGATAAGAGTTGTTTTTTCTCCTGCATAAGAAGCCTGTAAGGAAAAAAAGCGCAAGAACCAGCTAAATCGAATTTTTCCTTCTATTTTTTCTAAATAACTTCCCTTCGCCTCATAATGCACAGGAATAAATATCAGTGCACATCCTAGAAGCACAAAAAGACATAATAGACATAAGAAAAGAATACCTACAAATTTTATTATTGTCAACACTATATGTAGCATATCCACTCCCCTCGCTATCATTTATTCAAACATTTGATTTTTAAAATATTCCTTTATTGCAAAACCCTTTGTAACTTCATAAATAGAAACTATAATTCTTCCTGCTCCCTCTATCGCTTCTTGATAACCCTTGGCTATTCCCAGAATCCAAATATCCTGTTTTTGAAAATGAGATTGTAATAAAACTTTAGCAGGATAAATGTCAAGCAGATTTTTCGGGTTAGAGGGGAGCGCAATCACATAAATATCTCTCTGCCATTTATTTTCTTTTATTTTATTAATAATTTTATCTTTTTTTCCCTTTGCATTTTCTCCTATATAAAGCTGCCGATACCATCTCATAAAAACTCCTATTCCTCTTTTTTATAGTATTCCAATTTTTTCCCAATTTAATCAAAAATTACCTCTTTCTCTTCTGCTATTATATCAGATAAAAGGGAAATCGCTGCGATGAGTTCTGATCTATCACTGCAATTTCTTAAAGATTGAGTGATATACTCTTCCACATCTTTTAGGTTATTAAAAAATACTGGTAAAACAGATAAAGTAGAAGCCATAATTCCTCGGTTTACCATCTTAGAGCGTTTTTTAAACTGTTCTGTCATCTCTATCACAAATTCATTCAACGCCTTTTTTAAATCTTCTTCCTGCACTTTCCTATTATCTGTTTCCCTGTCTAATTCAATAAAAATACTATCCGAAGCGAGCTGTTCCATTCTTTGTAAAATATGATAAATCTTATCCAGCATAAGACTTTTAAGTAAACTCTCTTCCTCCGTTAACGAATCCAGAGCATAACTTCCAGAAGATATATTTTCATAAAGCCGTTCTTGTTTTCCTTCTAATTCCATATATAAATCAAATACAGCATCATCTGTTTGTTCTATTCCCTTTTTCTCTTTGGAATATTCATTCACTTTTTCTATAATTTGTCTGCAAATTTCAATCTCTTTTTCTTCTTTCATAGAATAAGGCAAAGACATCAATAAAATATAGACATCATTTGTAATTTCTTCCAACATCATATATAAATTTGTCCTCTGAATCAGAATATGATTTCCCTGTTCTAACATATTCTGTAATTCCTTAAACTCTTCCTCTTGTATCTCTTTATATTCTGCCCCCTCTAACTTTTTCAAAATCTCCGACAAATCCTTATTCTCTTCCTCTTCTCCTACTTGTTCTAAATCAAGCATACTACAAGTACGAAGCATATAAATAAAATCTTCTAGACTAGCTTTATCCGCTTCTTTATATAGAAAAAAACTATCCTGAATAATTTCAAAATACCTCTGCCTCGTCATCCGAATAGGAAGCTGCCCAATTATCTCCGTAATTTTTATATTAATATTCGCATTATCTTTGTCAGAAGTCACATACCTTAAAATATCCTTAATAAAGCCCTCTTCTATATTTTCATATTGAAAATCCTTCATCTTTTCTTGAATTTCTGTATTAAATAGAAATTCTATACGATTCAACACATACTCATAGATTTGAAAAGCATCTGTATATATCGTTAATTTTTTCATCTTTTCAATAATTTGATTTCGGATAGAATCCACCTTTTCTAAAGCCTTCTCTAATTTTTCAGGTGAAAACTCTCCTAAAATATTCTCTTTTATAATGGCATCTAATTTTTCTTTTAATCCCTCAATTTCTTCTGTTTTCTCTTGTATTTCTATCACCTGTTCATGACAAGTATAATAATTTAATGCTAAACGAATATAAGAATATTGAGAATAAATAGAGAGTAACTGATTGAAATATTTCGGAAGATTCACTTCCAAATTCTTTCTCTTCTCTACTTCTTTTGCTAAATAATTAATTTCTGCCATACAACCATATTCCCCCATCCATCTTTTTTCTATATTTCTAAATCCATATCTTTTTCACAACATTTCCCTATTAGAAAAAATATCTAGTTTCTATTATACAATTCTAATCATACTCTGTCAAATATCACTGGAAAAGAAAATCTAAAATTTGTTGCTTTTCCTATCACATTTTGACTGAGTTTACGCTTTGGCAAGGAGCGTTCCAACGAAGCCGCGCTCTCGCTCCGTTCCAGACGTAACGGATACTAAATTCGCAGCCCCTAACAGGACTGCTCATTAAGTACCAACGTCTTCCAAGGGGCTTCTTTTGGAATCGTTCCTTGCCTTCGCTAGTTTCTTGACTCTTCTAGGAACAGAAATTTCTTCCCATATGTAATAAATTCCTATTACTATAACATCTTTTCTCTCCTTTGGGATAAACTTGTAAACTATAAATGAGCAAATTTAAAATTTTGCACAAATTTTCCCGTCATACAACGACAAGTTTGAAGTTTTATCTTTATTCTGTCCGCGAACGGCATACAAAACACAGAATATTTTGTGCAATTTTCTGGATTTGCTCAATTATAGTTGTAAACTTAAATTTTTATAAAATTACAGCCAAATTAATTTTTTTGTTATAAAAATACCTCACAGAATCCAGATTTAACACTTTTATAACTTTATAAGTCTATCCTGTCCTCTCCCTTTGTATCTCTTGACACTCCCTATGCCGAAAGACAGAAGATTTATACTATATTCTGAAAATTACTATAAAAACAAACACCTCTATTCTATCACCTTTCATAATCCCTTACTTATGCAAAACAAAATCCATCTTTCCAATCCCTGCCTAATCCATAAAATAAACGATTTATGATAAATGTAGAACTTTCACATTTGTAGAACCGCCAATAAACTAGCTTACGGCAAGGAATGATTCCAAAAGAAGCCCCTTGGAAGACGTCGGTACTTAATGAGCAGTTTCGCAAGAAGCGAAACCGCGAATTTAGTACCGCTACG
>CANRVK010000094.1 GCA_947643285.1 uncultured Eubacteriaceae bacterium | reverse complement strand
CATTCCAATATGGTTAAATTCAAATCCATCTTCTTTTCAGCCTTTATATTTCAAGTCTTTTATCTACCTCTTTTGTCGATCTCATTTTTATCTACTACTATTTTATAATATTCTCCATAGAAGTCAAGCTATTTTCTCATTTTCTCTTTATATTTCCTACCTTTGTCGATCCCCTAGGATTTTTACTCTATCAAAGGTTGACAAAAAAATTATGTTATAATTTAATCTTATTTCTTTTCTAATATAAAATTTTCATCAATAAGTTCAAACTAAAAAATATTTCTAAAAAACCTATCAAAATCCAAAAATTTACCTTTTTTAGAAAATATCTTTTGTTGAACTGTCAGCAAACTAGCAGAGGCAAGCACCTATTCCAAAAGAAGCCCCTTGGAAGACGTTGGCACTTAATGAGCAGTTCCGCAGGAAGCGGGGCTGCGAATTTAGTGTCCGCTACGTCTGGAACGGAGCGAGAGCGCGGCTTCGTTGGAATAGGTGCTTGCCTCTGCGATCCTTGCACACTCAACCCTTTATATTTAAAATAACTATCCTACTTCTTTTACTCTTCTAATTGAAAATAACATAAAAATTTCATTTTATCACTTCACCTTTTTTTGCTCTATGATATATTTTTTTTCTACTTTATCACACATCCAAACTCCATTTTCTGATAAATAAAACTCCACTCCATCTTGTGCCATTCTTTTGGCATCAATTACTAACACAACTGGCACACCATGTCTTTCTCCTACTTTTACGGCAGTTTCATAATCCTCTGACAAATGCACATATTGTCTTCCCTGTTTTTTTATACCTTCTTGTAAAATCGAACCTAAAAACCTACTCGCTGTCCCATGATATAGGATATTGGGAGGTATAACCTTTTGAAATTCTAAATCCACAGGAATAGAATGTCCTTGATTAGCCCTTATCTTTGTATGGTCTTCATTAAAATGATATCTGTTTTTATTATTTTCTCTCACAATTCTTTCTAATGTATTCAAATCAATCTGTCTGCCGCTCTTATTTATCCCTTTTAATAATTCATCTACATTTGCATATCCATGTTCGTCTAACTTTATTCCTATCGTTTCTGGTCGATGCCTTAAAATTAAACTCAAGAATTTTCCTAATTGTTCATCTGATTTATTTTGATTCATCTTCTCTTCCTTATATCCTAATCTCTTTTTATGTTCTTCTCCGTTTTTATTTTATTCAAAATTTTTTTCAAATTCCCCTATACAATTCCTATCTTTTGTATATACAGCAAATAAAATGCTCTCAAATGCTTTTGCATATCCTTCTTCTAATAATAATTCTTTCCACCATCTCGCCACATCTTTTGGATCATTTTGGAAAACTCCACAGCCATATGCACCCAAAAT
Source organism: uncultured Eubacteriaceae bacterium (assembly GCA_947643285.1). Classification (GTDB taxonomy): domain Bacteria; phylum Bacillota; class Clostridia; order Lachnospirales; family Lachnospiraceae; genus MGBC136627. The sequence goes on along the minus strand of CANRVK010000094.1, from coordinate 9,423 downwards.
CAGATGTTTAGCCCCCTCATTCGCAAAAATAGCCAAGGAAAGCCTCATTCTATCCTTCATTTTCTCTTTTGCTAATTCTATATCTTCTCCCTTTAGCTTCACCTGTCCCATATTCACCGCTGGCAAAGTGAGCACATCAGCTATTACAGGTTTTTCTATCAACTGAAATCTTTCATCTCTAAAAAATACCACATTTTTAGAATAAATTGCAAAATCTGTATATATCATAGAAGCATAAGCTCTATTCTCTTCATAATATCTTGGCTGTGTGAGTAATGTTTGATATAATCCGCCAGAAGCAGCTAAACTCTCTTCTTGTGCCTTCGCTCCATTTAAAAATCCTCCTCCCGGATTTTTTGCACTCGCAAAGTTAAGCACTCCCACTGCCTCTTTTTTCTCTTCTAAAATAGCCTGTACTGTAGAAATATTTTCCACTCGAATATCTTCTGTTTCCTTTCCTTCCAGCACAATTTCTTTTATCAGCCTTTCTCCTTCTTCTGGTGTGATGAGTTTCGTCTGCTTTACCGCTTTCTTTTGTTCTTCTAATATTTCTATTTTCTTTCCATTATATTCATAAAATCCCTGCCTTAAAATCTCGATTGTTTCATTTGCTATCGCTTTTCTATCCATTTTTATCTCCTTTTTTTCTCTTATTTTCTGTTTAGTATTTTAATTGTTAATGGTCTAAAAATTAAATACAAGATATATCCAATGATTCCACCTATTACATTCGTTATTAAATCTGTTATATATGATGACCTAAAACCATTGATTAAAGGTTACAATGTTTCAATACTTAAACTTAATAAGAATGTATATAATACTGTTTTTAATAATTTCGGATTTTTATTTTTGATAAGTGGGAATAAAAATCCAAATGGAATTGTCATGATTATGTTTAAAATTATTTGTCTAATAAAATCACCCCTGCCATATACAACATCAATAAAAGGTACTAAATTCATTGGAGTATATGGGTGATTAAACATAAATGGCAAAGATGTTATTATGGGCATTAGCGTAAAATATAATACAAAAGATAAATATAGATACATCGTAGTATTTATAAATAATACGTCTTTTCCTTTTGCTTTCCATTTTTAAAAAATATAAAAATATATAAAATAGTTAAAATAACAAAATCTACTATTTCTTTCACAATTTCCTTAACTCCTCATCTATAAGAATGTCCCTCACTTCTGTTATCGCAAATCCCAATAAATTTTTCCCCTTCCATTTCATCGGATTCTCTGCATCTGGATTGGCTTTTCCCATTCCTATCCCCCATATTCTATCTCTTGGACTCGCCTCTACTAAAATCCTATCCTTTGTATTTTTTAAAAACTCCCATAACTCTTCATTTTGAGAAAACTTCGCCATATTTCCTCTTTTTACTATTTCATAGCAGTTTTTATCCCATTTTTCTTTGTCAAAATTCTGTACTGCTCTGCCATAAGCTTTCATTTCTTTTGGCTGTTTCGCCTGCATAATACACCGTTCCATCTCTTTATCATGAAACATTCTCGCTTTTTCCGCCATCATGTACTGCTCTGCACAGGAATATTCCACTCCATCTATCTGAAATTTACACATCCACCATTGACTAAAACAGGATTCTGTAATACTTCCATCTTCTGATTTCTTATGCCCCCAGAAAAATAAAAATTTTATCTTTTTTCCTTTTTGATAATCTTCTCTTAAACCTTCTATATTATAAATCATATGCCCTCTCCTTCCAAAAAAATATGTATCTATAAGTAATTATGAAACCCTGAAAGTTATATAAATGCTAACTTTTTTGAAAGTTATTTATATGTATCTTCTCCCTAAAATTTCATAAGTTATCGTAACATTTGATTTTCAAAAAATAGAAAAGCCACCAAACCAGCGAAGGCAAGGTAAGTATTCCATAAGAAGCCCCTTGAAAGACGTTGCACTAAGCTCACAGCCCTAAAAGGGCTGTGAGCTTAGTACCATTACGTCTGGAACAGAGCGAAAGCGCGGCTTCGTTGAAATAGGATCTTGCTAGTGCGACCCCTTTTTGGTCGCTACTCCCTCATCTGACTTATTAAATGAATAGTTCTTATGATACAAAATATCATGGATTAATCTTTTTTACTTATATTAACAACATATCACACATATATAAATATTATAGTCTAAATTATTCTTTATAAATAATCCATTTTCCCCTTTTTGTAGAGCCAATGTGTTTAATTAAACCAGATTCTTTCATTTTATTTATATGATATCTAATACCACCAACAGATATATCCAGTATTTGAGCTATCTCTTTGACTGATATTTCAGGGGTTTCTCTCATAATCTCAATTATTCTCTCTGATGTTTCTTTGTTAGTTTCTTTGCTAGTTTCTTTGTTAGTTTCTTTATCAGTATTTTCTGGACCCACTTGCAAAGTTGCTACATTATCCATCGGAATAACAATTTCAAAAATATTATCTTCAATGAACTTAGGTGTTCCACCCGAATACAATTTGGTATATTTATTGGCATTACGCATTCCCGAACCCAATTCATCTGCATATCCTATTTCTCTAAAAACCTTTGAGATAGGCGGATTTTTCGGAAATGGCTCAAATTTCGTCAACTGTAATTCACCGTGTCCATGTGGTAAATTACTATTTTTTGTAAAAACTTTATCCTTTTCAATCACAAATTGTGCAGTATAGGCATTTGAATAATCTCTATGAGCCAATATATTCGATATTATTTCTCTCAAAATCTTATCTCTAGCACTGACGCTCTGATCTCCATCCAAAACAAATATATCGTTCAAGTGCTTCTTTCCAAAATCCATCAATCTTCTATAACTGTCAATAAGGTTAGTAATAATCACTTCCCTATCATCATATCGGTCTAAATTCTTTACTCTGAAAATTGCATCTGTTTTGTATTGTGGTAAAACAGACATAATTGTAGTATCCTTACCAAATAGCAATATGGAAGCAAGCGTAATTCCTTCCCTTCCTGTATCTGGATCACTAAGAATTAAACCAGAACTCCTAAGGATTTCCTCTTCCGTCATATCTACCCATGCGTGATTATCTACCCTTGAAACAGCCATTTTTTTCGCTCTTCTAATCACATCAAAATCTAAATAATCCAGTCCAAAATTCGGATAAACCTTATTTACAAAATACGTGCTTTGTTTTCTTGCATACATTTTATATACTAACTCTGCATTATCAGTAATATCTATATCTCCTTCATATGTTCTATCCCAAATTCGACCATTTAAACGTCTGACCTGAGTACCTTCTGGAATTCTAATATAGATAATTTTCTTTCCTTCTATTTCATATACTTCAGGTGTAAGATACATTGGCGGATTAATCTTATTTGCATTATTGATTGATGTAGTAAAATCCTTAATCATTTTGTCTATTCGACTGGGATTGACGCCACAAATTTTTTTCGTTTCATCTACAATACCAAGAAAAAGGTGTCCACCATTCCTATTATTGAAAGAACAAACAGACTCATAAACATCCTTGTTTAAATCATTTTCTGATTTTTTAAATTCAACGTCAATTTTCTCACCGGTATCTATTAGCTTTTCAAGTTCTTCTATTATCACATGGACACCTCCAAATAAATATCTTCTATCTCTTCCTCTTTCTCCTCAAAATTGTATTCAACCATTTTTCCGTATTTCTCTCCTGCCGCACATCTTTTGTCACCCAAATCTCTTCTATCCAAAATACATCTATCTCATCTAAAATTTCTTTTAACCTCTTCTCGTCTAAATCTAAAAAATACCTTCCATTTCTCATTCCTTCAAAAGTTCCATACTTAAAAGAACTATATAAAATTCCATTTTCCTTTAATGCCTTCGCTATTTTTTCAAAGACCTCTAATAATCTTTTCTGATTCAGATGCAAAATAGAAGCACATGCCCATATCCCATCATATTCCTTCTCAGCTTCCCATTCCTCAAAACACATCTTTTGCACACTCTTTTTTACATAAGCCGATGCCAATTCACACATCTTTTCTGAACCATCTATTCCATCACAGAGATACCCCTGCTCTAAAAAATATTTCATATCCCTTCCGCTACCGCATCCAAAATCCAGAATTTTATCCCCTCTTTTTAAGTACTTCAAAAATCTCTCTTGCTCTTCCTTAAAATCAACCCCTACTGTACTTTCAAAAAATTCTTCCGCGTTTTTATCATAATATTCTATATTATAATTTTTCATTTTTTTCCTCATTCATTCTATAGAAAACTATCTTTTGTTTCTTTTTATTTTTATCCTTTAACTTCTTAACTAAATATACCATATCATCTAAATCATCTAATACCATCAACACCAAAACTAACAGTAAAATCACCTTAGAAGTCTTCGTTTCCTCTTTCTTTTCCATATATAATGCCATAATCAGTGCAGAAAAATACATCATTTTTTCATATGCTCTTTTACTGTAAAATTTACTCTCTTCTACTTCCTTTTTTAACTCTCTTAACATAATATTCCCTCCATTTTTTCTCATTATTTTTAAACTACCACATATAAATCTAAATTCTTTTTCTCATACTTCTTATAACACAGGTTCTTTTTTCTGAATATTTTCTCTTTGTATTTCAATCATTTTAAATAACTCATCCATTATATTATTATCCTTCTTTAAGAAATTCTTATCATGATTATAAATATAATACAATGCCGCATAATAACTATCAATTTTCACTTGTTGCTGATGAAACCCTTCATTACATTTCTTTCTTCTCTTAAATGCCTCACTCCTATTTTGTCTATAATTTTCATGATAAATATTCAACACCCCTGTCCCATCATGATAAATTCTCCATCTCGCTAACTGTGTATTAATAAAGATAATCCCTTCTGAAAATCGGCAGCTCATATGTAATTGTTGACATATCTTTTCTATCTTTCTCTCTGAAAAAAAATTAGAAACTTTTCCCTTTATATTCTGGCGGAAAAGCTGTTTTGGAATACAATAAAACTTTTCCTTTTGCAGACAGCAAGTACATAACTTGCTTCCATCTAATACCTCCTTTATCTCTGCCGAAATAATTTTTGTTTTTTCTTTTTGAAGAATATAATGACATGATTTATGATGTATAATATTTGACATATAAATTCTCACAAACTCTTTCTCTTGTATCCCTTCCATTCTATTCAATTGTTCTTTTACAATATAAAATAAATCTTTCAAATATTCTACATCATGTTTCGCAATATGAAATAAATTAGGATTAAATCTCACATGATATCTCGCTAACATTTTCTCAAAACTCGCTCCTGTATTTTTTGCCACGATATCTAAACTTAAAATTAAATCCTGTAATATAATCACATCCTGCCAAATCCTTTTCATATCTGTCAAAACAACCATCTTCTCAAACAATCTCATTGTTTCTCTATCCCATACCACCAAAATATCGATTTTGGGAAATGTCTGCTGAAATTTTTCTGCCACATCTCTTATTCCATGTGCTTCCTCTAATATATTCCTCGCAATGTGCAATAACGTCAAAGTTTCACTGCGAATTTCATCTACATTCTGCGGCTTTATGATTCTAAAAAAACTTCTTTCTTTTTTACTTTCCTCTTCTATCCACTTACCTGCTATTGTTAAAATTTCTATGTTTTCATCCTGTTCGTCTTTTATATCTCCCTCTAGTTCTAAAAATAAATATCTCATACAATAGTTACCACCTGCCTTTTTTGATAAAAAATATAAACGAAGACAATCATTGCAAATAATAACTTCTTCTCTCTCCTATAATCAGATTTTTCCTTATATATCCAATATATCTATTATTATAGTTAGAAAACAGCAAAATAACAACTAAAAACTTCTAAAAACACAAAAATACTGATTACTACTCTATAGTATAGATATTTCACCTAGATTTTAAAGATATTTCTATTTGAATTATCTTTTCTCAAAGCTTTACAAAGGTTCGCACAGGAAGGAAGACGTCCTTCTCTGGGCGAACCTAGTCAAACCTCCCTCAAAATATCTCTAACACCCTAATCATAACCCCCATATTTTTCTTAAATTCAGTCATGAACTCTATTTTTCAGAATATATTTAATATAAATAATATTGGGTGGCATTTATGTTCAATCATGTAAACTACAAAAAAATCGTTAAAATTCTATTTTTATTTCTAGCAGCTTATTTTGCTGGCTATGGAATCGCAAAGTTTACGGATAAAAGTTCTAATGATGTCATACAGACTTCTGCAGATGGAAACTGGGGATTAAGTTTTCAACAGGAAGGTGAACCTCCTGTCGCCAATGCTACTGCGGATTATTTAAAACAATATAATGCCTATTATGCACAGAATACAGAAGAAAAAGTAATATACCTCACCTTTGATGCTGGATATGAAAATGGAAATACTGCTGCTATTTTAGATGCACTTAAAAAGCACAATGCACCCGCTACTTTCTTTTTAGTCGGCAACTACATAGAAACGAGTCCAGACCTTGTAAAACGTATGGTAGCAGAAGGTCATACCGTCGGAAATCATACCTATCATCATCCCGATATGTCCAAAATTTCCACAAAAGAAGCATTTGAAAAAGAATTGGGAGATTTAGAAAAACTATTTGAAGAAACTGTTGGTCAGTCTATGGTTAAATTCTATCGCCCTCCTCAAGGAAAATATAGTGAGAGCAACTTAAAAATGGCAAATGAAATGGGATATAAAACTTTCTTTTGGAGTTTAGCCTATGTGGATTGGTATGAAGATAAACAGCCCACAAAAGAAGAGGCTTTTAAGAAATTATTAGGAAGAATCCACCCCGGCGCTATCGTCTTGCTTCATAGCACTTCTAAAACAAATGGAGAGATTCTAGATGAACTTTTAACAAAATGGGAAGAAATGGGATATCAGTTCAAATCCCTGACAGAATTAGTGGGAGAATAAAATCTGCCCTGTTCTAGAAAGATATCTTCTATAAAAAGATGATTCTTACTAGAACAGAGCATTTTTATAACTACTTTTTTTAATTTCTGAATATATTTTTTATTCATTACATTCCATTTAATATTCCAGAAAATCCCTGTTCTTTAAAAAGTTGTTTATAATATCCTAATTCCCTCTGAATCAAGCCATCAATCACTTTTATTCCTAATAACTCCACTGGTGCTTTATCATCTGTCAAAATCCTCTCTCCTTTTTCATATGGAGCAATAGAAGCAGAAATTCTCTGTATTAAATCATTGAGTTCCTCTTCCCATAATGTCCCTGCCCTCTCCTTCAAAATCTTTTCTGCATTTGGCTTCATTGTGGCAAAAAGTTCTCTATTTGTAAAACCTCTCACATCAATCATATACACATACTCAAAAACATTTGCAATTGTATCTGACAGATATTCATTAATATTCCCTTCATCTTCTGAATACATATTCATATTCACCACTACAACTCCATTTTCTTTTAGATGTTCTTTTACCATCGTAAAAAACTCAACTGATGACATCTGAAATGGAATGGTGATATCCTGATAAGCATCTACCATAATCACATCATACTTTTTATCTACAGCCTGTAAATAAGCACGTCCATCATAAGTCGTAACATTCACTTCCTCTGGAAGTTCAAAATATTTTCTGGATAAATCGGTGATTTTTTGATCTATCTCCACACCTTCCACCGTCAAATTTTTGAAATATCTCATACATTGTTTCGCATATGTTCCTGTCCCCATTCCTAAAATTAAGATATCTGCTCCCTCTTCTTTTGTCACTTCAGCCATAATTGGCGCTGCAAGCGCATAATCATAATACATTCCTGTTAAAGAATCGTCTTTTTTCATAATAGACTGCACACCAAATAATACATTCGTAGATAAAATCACGCTGTCATCTGTTTCCTTTACCTGTAAATAGTTATAAATAGATTCCCCTTCATAGACAAGATCTGTTTCCCAAAATGCAAAACTATCAGAAAAACTAAAAATACTGCAAGATAAAAATAGTATTATAGCAACCACACATCTCCCTATTTTTTCCTTTTTACTTATAAAATAAATGACTCCTAAAAGAAGAAGTATCCCCGAAAATATCAAAAAAGTAATCGATGTTCCCACCGTAGGAATAGTGACAAAAGTAGGCAGAAAAGTTCCTATGATACTTCCAATCGTATTAAAAGCATTCAATGTTCCAACCGTTTTTCCACTATTATTTAAACTGTCCACTGTATATTTTACAAGAGAAGGCGTCACTGTGCCCAATAAAAATAGTGGAAATACAAAAATAACCATACAAGCGATAAATGCCGCCAAAATCAAAAAATTATGATTAATAGTGAGCACTAATAAGCCAGAAATAACCAATATAATATATTTTCCTAACAATGGTATTGCCGCGATCCAGATAGAAGCGATAATAAGTCTTAGATAAAGTTTATCTGGATTAGGGTTCTTATCCGCACTCCTTCCTCCCCATATATTTCCCAGCGCCATCGCGATCATAATCGTACCTATAATGATTGTCCAAACAATCTGAGAAGAGCTAAAATAAGGGGCTAAAAGTCTGCTCGCCCCTAACTCCACTGCCATCACAGACATACCCGCAAAAAATTCTGTCATATATAAATAATATTTATTTTTTAAAATATCTCTTTTTTCCATTTTCTCTCATTTCTGTATTATTTTTATACTTTTTTCTATTGTTACATTAAAAAAACTAATCTACCAGTTCCTTATTATTTCTAATATACTTTTCCGATTTTATCTGTTATCCATACTTCCAATACATTTTTTAGCAGGAAGTATTCTTTAACCAAAAGGTTCGCTCCGGAAAGACATCATTCCAACGAAGCCGCGCTCTCGCTCCGTTCCAGACGTAGCGGTACTAAATTCGTAGCCCTTTACAGGACTACTCATTAAGTACCAACGTCTTCCAAGGGGCTTCTTTTGGAATGATGTCTTTCCTCCGCTAGTATATAACATGGGTCAATTTAAAAATCTCTTTTACCTTTCTTGTTGATAAATACGTCTATACAAAACTTTCTGACAAATAGTAACCCATTAAAAAACATCTGATAAACCAAAATTTATATGTATTAAATCATATCAATCCAATCATAACATAACCAGACGAAATATGATAAATATAAGTTATTTATCACCCTATTTCCTACATTATATATTTTCATAATCAACTCCAATTTCTCAGTTTAACAAATTTCTATTTGCCTCTTCCATTTTATCATAAATATCTATTTTCTTTCACGCAGATTAAAATTAGTGAAACTAACATAGTTTTAAAATCAGAATAGAAAACATAAAAAGGACTAGAAAATCTAAAATATTTCTTTTTTATAGACAATGTGATTTTTTTCTATTTTCCTAGAACAGCCAACAACCTAGCGGAGGCAAGGACGTATTCCATAAGAAGCCCCTTGGAAGACGTTGG
>CANRVK010000093.1 GCA_947643285.1 uncultured Eubacteriaceae bacterium | reverse complement strand
AGTATATGAATTTGGAGAAGAGATATTAGAAGGATTGAAAGAACGCTTTGAGAGAATCGATGAAATAGCGGAATATAATCAGATGAAAGTGTTAAAAGCGATGCAAAAAAACCGGGTCAGTGAGGCGCATTTTGCAGCGACTACGGGATATGGATATAATGATATAGGCAGGGATACGCTAGAACAGGTTTATGCGGATATTTTTCATACTGAGGCAGCTTTAGTAAGACCACAGCTCACATGCGGGACACATGCGCTTTGTGTGGCGCTTTCTGCTAATTTATTTCCCAAAGATGAATTATTATCTCCTGTAGGAAAGCCTTATGATACCTTAGAAGAAGTGATAGGGATTCGTGATTCTGTGGGGTCTTTAAAGGAATATGGGGTGACTTATAAACAGGTGGATCTTTTAGAAGATGGAAGGTTTGATTATGAGGGAATAGAAAGGGCGATAAATGAAAGGACAAAATTGGTGACGATACAGCGTTCAAAGGGGTATCAGACAAGACCTACTTTATCTGTAGAGCGAATAGGAGAATTGATTGGATTTATAAAAAAGATAAAACCAGATGTTATTTGTATGGTGGATAATTGTTATGGAGAATTTGTAGAAACCATAGAGCCTAGTGATGTGGGAGCGGATATGGTAGTGGGGTCTTTGATTAAAAATCCGGGTGGAGGATTAGCGCCGATTGGAGGATATATTGCAGGGAAAAGGGAGTATATTGAGAGAGCGGCATATCGATTGAGTGCGCCGGGACTTGGAAAAGAAGTTGGAGCGACATTAGGGCTAAATCAGTCTTTTTATCAGGGATTATTTTTAGCTCCTACGGTGGTAGCAGGGGCTTTAAAGGGGGCTATTTTTGCGGCGAATATTTATGAAAAGCTGGGATTTTGTGTGATTCCAAATGCAACAGAAGAGAGATATGATATTATTCAGGCGATTGAATTTGGAAAACCGGAATATTTGATCGCTTTTTGCAAGGGAATACAAAAGGCTGCTCCGGTGGACAGCTATGTGATACCAGAACCTTGGGATATGCCGGGATATGATTCGGAAGTGATTATGGCAGCAGGGGCATTTGTACAGGGGTCATCTATCGAGTTGAGTGCAGATGGTCCATTAAAACCTCCTTATGCAGTTTACTTTCAAGGAGGGCTTACTTGGTATCATGCAAAAGTAGGAATTTTAAAAACTTTACAAGAAATGGTAATAGAAGGGTATACAAGTATAAAATGCTGTGATAAAATTGGGTAGACATCCTCTTTTTATAGTTTTATTGTAATCAGTCAGATCTTGAAATGGGAGGGTGGTTTCTTCTTTGAACGGATGTAGTTGGAGAGAGCGTTTATAAGGAGAGAAATTATGCAAATAACGATGAAAGAACTTCCATTATCAGAAAAACCATATGAAAAATGTCTTGCTTTTGGGACAGAAAAGTTAAGTGATGCCGAGCTTTTAGCGGTTATCATTCGCACAGGGACGAGAGGAAGAAATGCGATTGATCTGGCGAATCAGATTTTGAATGTTTCAAAGACATCAGAAGGAATTTTAAACTTAACGCATCTGACGATTCAAGAGCTGCTTCGGGTAAAAGGGATTGGAAAGGTAAAAGCAGTACAGTTAAAGTGTATAGCAGAACTGTCGAAAAGAATCGTAAAAGCAACAGTTAAAAAAGGGATGGTTTTTACGCTTCCTTCTGATATTGCGGAATATTATATGGAAGATATGCGCCATAAAGAACGAGAAGAGCTTATTTTAATTATGATGAATTCTAAGAATAAGTTACTACAGGATATGGTATTGTCTAGGGGGACAGTGAATGCTTCTTTAGTTTCTCCTAGAGAAATTTTTGTAGAAGCGTTAAAATATGGAGCAGTTTCTATTGCATTAGTTCATAATCATCCTAGTGGCGATCCTACTCCGAGCAAAGAAGATATTTTTATCACAAAAAGGATAAAGGAAGTTGCTGATTTGGTGGGAATTCCATTGATTGACCATATTATAATTGGGGATAATAAGTATATTAGTATGAAAGTTCGGGGAATTTTATAGTTTTCCGAGGGAAAGGAGCCTTAATCATGGCACAAAATGCATTTGGAGTGGATATTGGAACGAATAGTATCAAAATTTATAATAAAAATATGGATACTATCTTAAACGAAAAAAATGTGATTGCAATACAAAATAAAACAAAAGTATATGCCATTGGAGATGAGGCATATGATATGTATGAAAAAGCGCCGGATAATATAAAAATAAATTTTCCGGTGAAATTTGGTGTGATCGCAGATATTCAAAATATGCAGACTCTCTTTGAGCAGTTTATTAAAAAATCAAAAGGAGCAAAACATGCCCTTCAGTCTGGGGATTTCTGTATTGCAGTACCTACAGATATTACAGAAGTGGAAAAAAGAGCGTTTTCGGATTTAGTACATTCCGCGAAAGTAAAAGCCAAAAATATCACGATTGTAGAAAAATCGGTAGCAGATGGCGTGGGAGTGGGGATAGAAGTGGATAGTCCCAGAGGAAATATGATTGTGGATTTTGGAGCGGATACTACGGAAATTTCAGTATTATCATTAGGAGGGATTGTGATTAGCCGACTTGTGCCTATCGGAGGGAATCGGTTAGATGAAAATATTTGTGCGCTGGTGCGCAAAAAATATAATTTAATTATCGGCATGAAGACAGCAGAAATTTTAAAAAAGCGTCTGTCTAATGCGATAGAATGTGAAAATGTTTCCTTAAAAGTATATGGAAGGGATTTGGTGAGTGGATTGCCATTAGAAAGGGCTATTTCAGCAGAAACAGTCTATGAGGCGATTCATGATACTCTTTATAATATTGTTGCGGATATTAAATTGATATTGGAGAGAACTCCGCCAGAATTAGCAGCAGATATCATTGATACAGGAATTTTTGTGACAGGAGGTTCTGCTTCTTTAAAAAATTTTGGAACATTAATCAGCAATGAAACAGAATTAAAAGTGAATATACCAGAATTTCCAGAAAATTGTGTTGCAAAGGGACTCGCCAGAATTTTAACGGATTCGGAATATACCAGTCTGTCCTATGTGCCAAGAGAAAAAATGATAAATTAAAGGATGATTTTATGAAAAGAAAAACAAAGTTTTCATTTCCGGCAAAATATCTGCTGATGATTTTATCTGTTCTTTGTGTTGGCACTTGCATCTTAAGTTTTACAAATGTACCTTTTGCTGCAAATTTAAAAGATGTGACAGGATATGTCCTAGTTCCTGTGCAGAAAGGACTGAATCAAGTGGGCTTATGGTTTTCTAATAAAGCAGATAATTTAAAAGAATTACAGTCTGTCATGGCAGAAAATCAGGAGTTAAAAGAACAATTAAATCAGCTTATGGAAGAAAATAGTAATCTAGCACAAGAGAAAACAGAGTTAAAGCAACTAAGAGAACTATATCATTTAGACCAAACATATGAATATCCTAAAATAGCGGCAAAAGTGATTGGAAAAGACCCCGGAAATTGGTTTCGGATTTTTCAAATAGATAAAGGTTCTGAAGATGGGATTGAAGTAGATATGAATGTATTGAGCGGAAATGGTTTAGCGGGGATTGTGACCAGTGTGTCAGAACATACCGCGACCGTGCGCGCGATCATAGATGATTCTAGTATTGTAGGGGCACAATTTTCTGCAACATCAGATATTTGTAATGTAGCAGGAGATTTGACTTTAATGAATACAGGGAAAATTCGGGTAGAGGATATCTCCAAGGAAGCTGAGATAGAAGATGGCTATACCTTAGTGACTTCTACCATCAGCAGCAAATACTTGCCCGGAATTTTAATCGGTTATGTGAGTGATATTAAAATTGATGCGAATAATTTAACAAAATCAGGCTATGTCACACCTGTGGTCGATTTTGAGCGTTTGCAGTATGTGTTAGTCATCACACAACGAAAACAACAATAAAGGATGTGAAAAATTGTTACGCAGAATTTTTACAGGTTTTTGCATTATCTTATTTTTTTTATTACAAGTCACTTTGTTTCAGCATCTGTCTATGGCATCGATAACACCGAACTTACTTCTTATTTTAACATTTGAATTTGGATTTATCAGAGGAAAGAAAACCGGTATATGGGTTGGCTTTTTTTCTGGATTGCTTCTAGATATTTATTATGGAACAGGAATAGGATTTTATGCATTGATTTATATGTACATTGGATTTTTAAATGGATATTTTCATAAATTATTTTATGATGAAGATATCACCCTTCCACTTTTGCTCTTATGTGGAAGCAATCTTTCCTATGGAATGATAATTTACATTTGCCGTTTTTTGCTTTATAATCGTCTGGATTTTTTTTATTATTTTCCGCATGTTATTTTGGCAGAAACAATTTACACAATAGTGATTTCTTTAATGGTATACCGACCAATATTAAAAATGAACCGGATACTAGAAGGATTGGAAAAAAGGAGTGCAAGCAAATTTGGTTAAAAGATTTTTTAAATCGATTCTTCAAGTTCTCAGCTCTCGGCTTGTGATACTCGCAACCGTCTTTGTCGCACTATTTTGTGTTTTAATTATTAGGATTTTTTATTTACAGATTGTAAATGGAGAAAGTTATCTAAATGACTATCTTTATAGTGCAGAAAGAACGATTGACATACCAAGTACGAGAGGAATTATTTATGATAGAAATGGTGTTGAACTCGCTTATAATGAACTCGCCTATGCGGTTATGATTTCAGATGATGGAAGTCAGAATAATACACAATTAAACCGAACCATTTATGATGCGATACAGATCATTGAAAAAAATGGAGATAGTTTAATCAATGATTTTTCGATTACATTAGATGCAGATGGAGAATTTATTTTTACGACTTCTTCTGATATAAAGCGCTTAGGATTTTTGAGAGATATCTATGGCAAAAGAAGTATTGATGAGTTAGATACCAACGGAAAAACACTTTCCACCTCAACAGCAAGAGAAGCATTTGAATATCTTTGCAGCAGCAAGAGATATAATATTTTAAATGAGCTGATGGTGGCGAAAATGACACCAGAAGAAAAAGAAAAAATACAATCTCAAAAAGTATATACAAAAGAAGAAGCACTTAAGATATTAACGGTTCGATATAATCTTTCTACCACATCATATCGAAGATATATCAGTATCACAATGGCTTCTGATGTCAATGAAAAAACTGTGACAGCGATTAAAGAAAACAAAGCGGAGCTTCCGGGAGTCACGATTGAAAAGGAAACGGTGCGCAAATATACTGATTCTATTTACTTTTCACATCTGTTAGGATATACCCGAAAAGCATCTCAAGAGGATCTAGAAAAATTATTAGAATCCGATCCTTCTTATACGATTAATGACATCGTAGGACAAGAAGGGTTAGAATCTTCCTTAGAACTGCAGTTACAAGGGAAAAAAGGAAGTCAGACTGTATATGTGGACAGTCAAGGGAAAATTTTAGATGTCGCTGAAGTCACAGAACCAGTAGCGGGCAATAACTTTTACTTAACCATTGATTCTGAACTGCAAAAAAAGGTATATGATATGTTTGAAGCGTATTTAGCTGGAATCTTACTGACGAAAATCGTGAACAGAGATGTCACTATCACCCCTACCATGAGTGCAGGAAGCCGCTATATTTCTGTAAAAGATGTCTATTATGCGTTGCTAAATAATGGGATTATTGATATTAACCATTTTACCAGCCCTGATGCAACCGATTTAGAAAAAGAAGTATATCAGATTTTTTATCAGAAATTAGAAACCATTCTCGCACAATTAAAAGAGGAATTGACAAAAGATAATGCGACTATTTATAGTAAATTGCAAGAGGAATATCAAATTTATATGTCTTATATCTATACCGTGTTAGAAAAGGCAGGGGTGTTAATATCTGGCAAAATTGATACACATGATAAAACATATATTGCATGGAGAAATGATGATGCTATCAGTCTACAGGAATTTTTAAAATATTCGATTTCTCAGAGCTGGATTGATACTTCAAAGTTAGACGTAGAAACCAAATATTCTGATTCAGAAGAAGTCTATACTGCATTAATCAGCTTTATTGAAGAAAAGTTAAGAAATGACAGTGGGTTTCATAAAAGGATTTATAAGTATATGGTGAAAAATTATACAATAACTCCCACACAAATTTGTTTACTTTTATTTGAGCAAAATGTGTTAGAATATAAGGAGGAGGATTATAACTCTCTGCGCGCCGGTAATGCGGCAACTGCTTTTGAATTTATCCGAGAAAAAATCAGAAATATGGAAATCACACCTGCACAGCTTGCCTTAGACCCTTGTTCTGGTTCTATTTGTATTACAGATGTGAACACAGGAGATGTGTTAGCTTTGATTGCCTATCCAAGTTATGACAATAATAAACTCTCTGGATATATCGATGCAGACTATTGGAATTCCTTAGCAAATGATGAAACAAACGCAAAACCTTTATATAATCGTGCTACTATGACCACTACAGCACCGGGGTCTACTTATAAGATAATCACAGCAATCACAGGACTGGAAGAAGGGGTCATCACTCCTAACGAAACAGTAAGAACCATAGGATATTTTGATAAAATACCTCCTAAAGTAAATTGCTGGATATATCCCGGTTCACATGGAATACAAAATGTAACACAAGCGATTCAAAATTCCTGTAATGGCTTTTTTTGCGAAGTGGGATATCGTTTAAGTTTAAATAAAGAAGGGACTTATACACCTGATTTAGGGCTTTCTAAACTTTTTCAATATGCAGAAATGTTTGGACTTAACGAACGTTCTGGCATTGAATTATCAGAAGCAGCTCCTCACATCTCTTCTGAATATCCAATTACCTCTGTGATTGGACAAGGAAATAATGATTTCACAAATGTACAATTAGCTAGATATGTATCCACGATAGCAAATGGAGGACAAAATTATGAACTCACTCTTTTAGAAAAACGGACAGATTCTAATGATGCAATATTAGAAATTTATGAGCCAAAAGCTACAAGAACAGTAGAAATACAAGAATCCACTTGGAATATCATTCATGAAGGAATGAGAAGAGTGATCACAAATGGTTCTGTAAAACAAATTTTTAGAACTCTTCCGATTTCTATTGCTGGAAAAACAGGAACAGCCCAAGAAAATCCTATGCGCCCTAATCATGCAGTATTTATGGCGTATGGACCATATGAGAATCCAGAAATCTCTGTCAGTGTGCTGATTCCAAATGGTTTTACTTCCAGTTATGCAGCATATGTTGCAAGAGAAACATTTATGATATATTATAATATGGGATTAGAAGAATATAATTCAGCGCTCCTTCCGGGCAGCGAAATCGTGAGAGATTAACCTGCTTCAAATAGAGCGGTATCAAGAAAGATAAACGTGCCGCTCTAGAAATGGAGAGTAAAGAATAAAGGAGTGAAATGATTACATTGAAAAGTGCAGTGATTATAAAAGGAAATAAATATGGGATTTCTCTTATCTTAAATCAGGAGTTGCCATTTAAAGAATTAAAAGAAGAGATTGCCAAAAAATTTCAAGAGTGTAAAAAGTTTTTTGGTAGCGCTCAAATGGCAGCTTCCTTTGAAGGGAGAAAGCTCACGCAACAAGAAGAACAAGAGATTATTGAAATAATAGAGGAAAACTCAGAGATAACCATTATCTGTATGCTCGATTCTGATACAGAAAAAGAAGAACGATTCCGATTATCTTTAGAGGCGAAATTAAAAGAAAATGAAACCATACCACAAGATGGTCAGTTTTATAAAGGGACTTTACGCTCAGGTCAGGTGCTGGAAGCAGAAAGCAGTATCGTTATTTTAGGAGATGTGAATCCGGGTGCTAAAATAATCTCAAAAGGAAATGTGATTGTATTAGGAGCATTAAAAGGAACTGTTTTCGCTGGGGCAGCAGGAAATGAAGAAGCTTTTGTGGTCGCTTTAGAGATGCAGCCTACACAGATAAGAATAGCAGATTTTATCGCCAGAAGCAGCGATGAAAGGATAAAAGGAAAGATAAAAAATAAAAAATTAGAAACAGAAGCGAAAATCGCCTATGTGGAAGAAGAAAATATTTATATTGATGTGCTCAATAGAGATATTATGCGATATATTAACTAACAGGCGTTTGTGAATAAGGCAACAACGTATGACAATATTTGTTTCTCTCACAAAAGATAAGAAGGATATGAATATTATGTCTTTTTTGGTCAAATATCTAAATATTGTATAATATTTTAAATTATATGCTTTTTTTAGGTTGCAAAATGATAAAATTCATGAGATAATTTAGAAATTAGGAAGAAGTATGGGAGGAAATAGAAGATGAGTGAAGTAATTGTCATTACATCCGGAAAAGGTGGCGTTGGAAAGACAACAACAACAGCAAATGTGGGCACAGGACTTGCAAAATTAGATAAAAAAGTGGTTTTGATTGATACCGATATAGGACTTCGTAATCTAGATGTAGTAATGGGATTGGAAAATCGTATTGTCTATAATCTAGTCGATGTGGTAGAAGGAAACTGCCGTTTAAAGCAAGCACTTATTAAAGATAAACGCTATCCTAATTTATATTTGCTGCCGTCAGCACAGACAAGAGATAAAACAGCAGTAACACCCGAACAGATGAGAAAACTCACAGATGAGTTAAGGGAAGAATATGATTACATACTTCTGGATTGTCCCGCCGGAATAGAACAGGGATTTAAAAATGCTATTGCAGGAGCGGATAGAGCGCTTGTTGTCACCACACCAGAAGTATCCGCTATTCGCGATGCGGATAGAATTATCGGTCTTTTGGAAGCAAATGAGATGAAGAAGTCAGACCTTATTATAAATCGTATCCGCATGGATATGGTAAAGCGTGGAGATATGATGTCTATTGCCGATGTGGTGGATATTTTAGCGGTAAATATCATTGGAGCTATTCCAGATGATGAAAATATCGTTATTTCCACGAATCAGGGAGAACCTTTAGTGGGGACAAATACCATGGCAGGACAAGCTTATATGAATATCTGCCATAGAGTTTTGGGTGAAAATGTTCCTCTTTTAAACCTAGATGGAAATAATAGTTTTTGGTCTAAATTCACTTCTATTCTAAAGAGAACGAAATGAAGGAGGGTTATAAGAATTTGTTTGACATATTTAAGAAAAAAACCTCCAGTGACGTTGCAAAAGACCGACTGAAACTATTGTTAGTATCGGATCGTGCAAATTGTACGCCAGAATTGATGGAAATGATAAAAAATGATATCATCAATGTTATTTCAAAGTATATGGATATTGATGCAGATGGATTAGAAATTCAGATCACACAGACAGAATTTGAAGGAAATGATGAAGCAGTTCCGGCATTATATGCGAATATTCCGATAAAAGATATTAAGCATAAGGAGTAAAAAACTTTTATGTTTCGATTTAAAGAATATCGTTTTAAATATTATGATTTCCGTTTGATTTTATTTATTACTGCACTTTCTATTTTAGGCGTTATGGTAATAGGAAGTGCAGGAGCAGATAATGATGATAAAAAACAATTCATCTGCCTTTTAGTTGGATTGGTGGTTATGGTATTTTTATCTATCGTGGATTATCATTTTATTTTAAAATTTTCTTGGCTTATGTATATTTTTAATATAGGATTATTATTATTATTAAAAGTTATAGGTGAAAAAGGAGGAGGCGCTCAGCGTTGGATACGCTTTGGCAGTATAGGTATACAACCCTCAGAATTGGCAAAAATAATATTAATCTTATTTTTTGCTAAATTTTTCCAAAAATATCAGGAAAAGTTAAATACCATTCAGGTGATTGTCGCTTCTATCGGTTTATTTGGAGTGCCTCTCTATCTAGTTTATAAACAACCAGATTTATCTACGAGTGTAGTTATCATTTTACTCTTTTGTGTCATGATTTATGTAGCTGGATTGAGTTATGCGATAATAGGAAGTGTATTAGCAATAGCTCTTCCTGCTGGTTCTTTTTTATTATATAAAATTTTACAACCGGGGCAGCAGATTATCAGTGATTATCAAAAAAACCGTCTTTTAGGATTTTTATATCAGAATAGTGATAATCCAAATATCGATATTGCTATGATTAATGAAATTAATTATCAGCAAAAAAATTCTGTTTTGGCAATAGGATCAGGACAATTGTGGGGAAAAGGATTAAATAATAATACGATTGCCTCTGTAAAAAATGGAAATTTTATTTCCGAACCACAGACAGATTTTATTTATTCCATTGTAGGAGAAGAATTAGGCTTTGTAGGAGCAGCAGCAGTGATTGTCTTATTATTGCTTATTTCATTAGAATGTTTATGGATTGCGAAACATGCAAAAGATTTGTCTGGAAAAATTATTTGCGTAGGTATGGCTTCTTTAATTGCGATTCAAGGGTTTGTAAATATGGGAGTAGCTACTTGGATACTGCCTAATACAGGACTTACACTTCCTTTTGTGAGCTATGGTATGAGTTCTTTAATGAGCCTTATGATAGGAATGGGGATTGTATTAAATATTGGGATACAAAGAGAACCTACATTTAAAGAGGTATTATATACAGATGAGTGAAATATAAGTATAAAACGCTTAATCTAGCTCATCACATATTTTTATAAAGCTGGTTTTATGTTAGTTACTGTTCAGGGGAATGGAAAGTGAAAGGGGGCGCTGCGGCAAGGACGTATTCCACCGAAGCCGCGCTCTCGCTCCGTTCCAGACGTAGCGGTACTAAGCGCACAGCCCGAAGGGCTGTTTGCTAAGTGCCGACGTCTTCCAAGGGGCTTCTTATGGAATACGTCCTTGCCTTCGCTG
>CANRVK010000092.1 GCA_947643285.1 uncultured Eubacteriaceae bacterium | reverse complement strand
ACTGGACTCTGACTCCAGCATTTCAAGGTTCGAATCCTTGTAGCCCAGTGATGATAACCCCGCAGGGATATAGACTGCGGGGTTTTGTCATATGAAAAGATTAGTTTAAATAAATGGAGGAAAAAACGTGGCATCATATTTAATAGATTTTGAAAATGTTGGGAATGAAGGATTAAAAGGGATAGAACTGTTAGAAAAGGAAGATACCGTTCATATTTTCTATAATGAAGCAGTGAGTCGCTTGACATTTCCAATGGCAGAGAAAATATTCCGATGTAAGGCGCAAGTGAGATTTTTTGCGGCTTCTGTAGGTGGAAATAATGCATTAGATTTTCAGCTTTCTTCTTGGCTTGGATATCTCTATGCCAAAAATGGAGAGGAAATTTATAATATTATCAGCAGAGATAAGGGATTTTTACATGCAGCGGAGTTTTGGAGGGCTTTAAAAGAAGTAGGAGAGCCTAAAATTTATTGTTGGCCTTCTATTTCGCTTGCACAGAAAAAAAATATGGTAGAAACAAAAGGAAAAGAAACAGAGAATATTGTGGAAGAACCAAAAGAAACAGCAGAAAATGACGGTCAGATAGAGAAACAAAATGAGGGAAAAGAGAAAATAGAGGAAATAACAGAAAATAGGGAATCAAATATAAGAAGAATATTAGAAGAGCAGGAAGATACAGAGGAAATCATAGAAAAAAAGGGGGAAATAGAAGAGAAAGAGGAGATGATAGGGGAAAAAAGAATAGAAGAAAAAAGCGAAGAAGAAAAAAGAGGGGAGGAAAAGGAAACAGAGAAAAAGGAGATAGAGGAGCAGAAAGCACAGTTGGGGCTTAAGGATACGGTTCATAGGATTTTGGGAAAAGAGATAGAAGAAACAGAAGAAGAAAAAGTCTGTGATTTGGTGAGGGATTCTGAGAATAAAATGGATTTATATCGAATGATAGTTACAAAATTTGGACAGAAGAGGGGGCAGGAGATATATCGCGGGTTAAAGCCGGAATATAATAAAATGAAGAGGATGGAGATAGAGGAAATTATATTAAAGGCGGAATAGAGAAAAGGGGAAGGCAAAAATCACAGGATAATTTTGAAAAGTATAAAAGAAAAGGTAGGATGGAAGAGAAGAAATTTAGAAATTAGGAGTGTGTAAAATGCCGGAAGAAATAGAACAGATAATGAGGGAAATTCATATTTTGTTTGCAAAAGCGGAAAAATTGCCAGAGAATCGGAATAAAATTATTGTAGATAAAGAAGTAGTTTTTGGGTTGTTGGAGAGGCTGAGTCATGAGATATATCAAGCGATGGATCGGTTTGAAGAAACAAAGGTGAGCAGGCAAAGGGCGAAAAGGAAGATGGAAGAGGAGGAAAAGGAATCTTTAGAGAGGGTTTCTAAGAGTGCAGAGGAGATTTACGCAGCTTCTATTTTATATTCTGATGATACTTTGGATGAGTTAAAGAAAAAGATTGAAAATGCGGAGGAAACATTAAAACACACTTATAACGAGATAGATCAGCAGATGAAGGGATATCTTTCTTATATTCAAGAGAATAAAAAGGAATTACATGATCAATTAGAACAGATGGCTCAGAGGAGAATTTATCTTCAGATTTTGGAGGAGAAGAATAAGATTAAGGCAGAAGCAGAACTGTCAAAGAGTATGGCGGAAGAGAAAAAGGAAGAGAATGTAGCAGTTGACTTGGAGGGGGTAAAAGGAGGGAGCAGTTTCGTAGAGGAGAAAAAGGAGATTCCTATCATAGAAAAAGAAACTGCTGTTGCTATAACAGAAGAAAAAGAGTCTGGATATGTAGATGATGAAGCTAAAAAAGTGGAAATTGTGATAAAAACAGCGGATAATATAGAACAAAAGATAGAAGAGGTAAGGCAGGCGCGCAGTGCGAATCTATATGATATGCAGCAGGTGAAAGAGAAGAGGAAAAATAATGTGAGTTCTGTTTCAGAACAGAAGAAAGAAACAGAAGTCTTGGAACAGGAAGAAGAGATAGGAGAAGGGGGAGGTTATTTTCGAGCGGAAGACTTTGATCTGGATGCGGAATATTTTGCTTGGGCGGAAGGAAGGGGTCTGAAAAAGGAAAATTTAGAAGTGAACAGTAAAAAAGGGCTGCGGGATCTTTTTAAAAGAAATAGACAGAAACTATGAGTTAGCCTGTTAGTTTCGATAAATTTACATAATAGTTTGAGAAATGGATTTTGGCAGGAAATATGAGAAAGAAAAATTTTTGTTTTAAGAATAACAAAATTATAGAAAGGAAACAATGAGAATGGATTGGGAGTTTGCAGTATTAGACTTCATTCAGAATTATCTCACTTCTGGTTTTGGGGATATTTTTATGCCTTTTGTGTCTTCATTAGGGAATGGAGGGCTGGTTTGGATTTTTATCGGGGTGCTGTTACTGACAAGAAAGAAATATCGAAAGGGAGGTATTGCTGTTTTGTTAGGGTTGCTTGTTATGCTGGTGTTGGGGGATAATATTTTAAAACCGTGGATAGCGCGGCTTCGTCCTTTTCAGGTGCATCCGAAAGATTCTTTGTTGATTTTAGCGCCTTCTGGATATTCTTTTCCTTCCGGACACACGTTTTCTTCGTTTACGGCTGCGACGATATTGTTATGGACAGATAAAAAAATAGGGATACCAGCGTTTATTTTAGCGAGTCTGATAGGTTTTTCTAGATTGTATTTATATGTCCATTTTCCCAGTGATGTATTAGCTGGAATTATTTTAGGGCTTGCAGTGGGTACGGTGACATGGAAAATTGTAGAAGAATATCTCTTTAAAAAAAGGAATACATAGGTATTGAACATAAAAAATAATAAGAAAAATAGAATAAGAAATGGACAATTTCGGATTTAGTGTTATAATAAAAGAAGCACATGTGATGATAAGGAGTGTGGAGGACATGAAAAAAAATAAAAACCCCTATCGAAATCTAGTGTTGATATCCCAGATAGGAATACAAATTATGGTTCCGATTTTTATGTGTTTGATCATAGGAATTTTATTAGATGAAAAGTTTTCCACTTTCTTTACTCTGCCTTTATTAACGCTGGGAATCCTCGCTGGAGGGCGCAATGCCTACTTATTGGCGATGAGCACGATAAAGGAGGAGAAAAATGAGGAAGATACGAAACATTAACCAGACAGTATGGGAATTAATAATTGGCATCGTTTTAGTAAATGCTCTTTTAGAGGTGATAGGACTCATCTTTGTATCTCAAAAGGGGGCTTATACCATAGGGCTTGTATTGGGTATGCTGATGGCGATTGGTATGGTGTTTCATATGAATATATCCATAGAAAAGGCGATAGACATCGGAGGAGAACATGCAAAGGGCTATATGCTCAAATCCTATGCCATAAGGACAGTAGTGGTATTAGCAGTTATAGTCTGTGTTGGGGTTTTGAAGTTTGCAAATTTGCTTTCTCTGCTTCTGGGTGTTATGACTTTAAAAGTAGCGGCTTATTTGCAGCCGATTACTCATAGATTTATGGAAAGCCGAAAGGCTGGAAATAAAAGAATGGCAGATGAAAATCTGTCATCTGAAAATAAAGAATAAAGGAGGGTGAAAAAGTGAACATGTTATGGATGGCGACACCAATGCTGGCGGAAGCGGAAAAAGAAGCAGATTTTTTCATTCATTATTTTGCAGAATATCATATCGGCGGACAGACATTATATCTGACTTCCACGCATATCAGTTTGATTCTGATTTCGATTGTCTTAATCGTATTTTCCATCGTAGTGAATAGGAAAATAAAACATGCGGGTGAAGTTCCCAGCGGAATTCAAAATGTGGCGGAATTGGTAGTGGAAATGCTGGATAATGTAGTGCATAGCAGCATGGGTGAAAATGGAAAGCGTTTTGTGAATTATATTTCCACGATATTTATATTCATTTTAATCAGCAATATTTCAGGGCTGTTTGGATTGAGAGCGCCTACAGCAGATTATGGAGTGACATTGCCGCTCGGTCTTATCACATTTGGACTGATTCACTATAATGGTGTCAAAAAGAATAAAGTAAAGCATTTTACTAATTTATTTCAGCCGATTCCACTATTATTCCCTATTAATTTAATTGGTGAAATCGCTGTACCTTTGTCCTTGTCATTGCGTCTTTTCGGAAATGTGTTATCTGGAACAGTAATGATGGGACTATTATATGGGCTGACGCCGTTCTGGGCACAGATTGGTATTCCAGCCGCCGCTCATGTATATTTTGATATCTTTTCAGGCGCTATTCAGACATATGTATTTTGTATGTTGACAATGGTGTATGTAAATGATAAGATTGCCGATTAGTGGTATATTTTTTATATCGGCATGGATATAATTGGATATAGTATCCGATATATCATACCCTAATTAAAAAACAATGAAGGAGGAAATTACATTATGGGTATCACAAACGAAGGTTTAATTTTAGCTTGTTCAGCAATCGGTGCAGGTCTTGCACTTATCGCAGGTATTGGACCTGGTATCGGTCAAGGTATTGCAGCAGGTTATGCTGCGAGTGCAGTAGGACGTAATCCGGGCGCAAAATCTGATATCACATCTACTATGCTTTTAGGACAGGCCGTAGCAGAAACAACAGGTCTTTATGGTTTCGCAACCGCGATCATCTTATTATTCGTTGCTCCATTACTCGGTAAACTATAATAAGCTTTCGGTCTATATATCTATATAATACAAGAAAGAGATAGCCGAAAGGAGGCGAAACCTTGGGAAGAATATTTGATCTGGATATGCAGTTAATCGCAGATTCCGCATTTTTAGCGCTTAATGTATTTATCTTGTTTACCGTGATGTCTTATTTTCTTTTTAATCCTGTGAGGGATATGTTAAAAAAGAGAAAAGAACGGATTGAAAATGATATCGAAACAGCAAAACAGAATAAAGAGGATGCCTTAGCTCTGAAATCAGAATATGAAGCGAAGTTAAAAGAAGCGGATAAAGAAGTGGAAAAGATTTTGAGCGAAGCGCGTAAAAAGGCATTGAAGAAAGAAGAAACGATGATTGCAGAGGCCAAAGAAGAGGCTGCTAGAATTATTGCACGAGCACAAAATGAAATTGAGTTAGAACAAAAACGTGCAATGGATGATATGAAGAAGGAAATGATACAGGTTGCATCTATGATGGCTTGCAAGGTAGTAGCACAATCTATAGATGTTCAGATTCAGGATACGCTGATCGAAGAAACTTTGAAAGAAATGGGTGAAAACACATGGCAAAGTTGATTTCCAAAACATATGGTGATGCATTATTTGAACTCGCTTTGGAAGAAAATGCCGTGGATTCTTTAGCCGAAGAGGTTCAAATGGTTTTGAATGTTCTAGAGGAAAATGAGGAACTGATGAAACTGCTTCATCATCCTAAAATTGTAAAAGAGGAAAAAATCAAAATCATACAGGACATTTTTAAAGGTAGAGTGAGTGATAATCTGACGGGATTTCTGGAAATAATAGTTGATAAAGACCGTTATAATGAAATCCCTTCTATCTTTCGTTTTTTCTTAGATTTAGTAAAAGAATATAAAAATATTGGTGTTGCATATGTGACAACAGCGGTAGAGTTAAAAGATGCTCAAAAAGAGGATCTCAAGAAAAGATTGTTGGAAACGACAAAATATGAAACTTTTGAAATGCACTATCAGACAGATGCCAGCTTAATCGGTGGTATGGTGATTCGCATAGGCGACCGTGTTGTAGATAGCAGTATCAAATCAAAACTGGAAGAGATGTCCAGAAATTTAATGAAAATTCAACTTAAACTTTAAGTTGAAAGGAAAGAAGGTGCGTTGGCTTCATGAATTTAAGACCAGAAGAAATTAGTTCTGTTATTAAAGAACAGATTAAGAAGTATTCTGCACAGCTTGAAGTATCCGATGTGGGTACTGTCATTCAGGTTGCAGATGGAATCGCACGTATTCATGGCCTTGAAAATGCGATGCAGGGAGAACTTCTGGAGTTTCCGGGAGAGGTTTATGGTATGATTCTAAACCTCGAAGAAGATAATGTTGGTGCTGTTTTACTAGGTAGTTCCGAAAAAATCAGCGAAGGTGATACCGTAAAGACCACCGGAAGAGTAGTAGAAGTTCCTGTAGGCGATGCTATGACAGGACGTGTTGTAAATGCATTAGGACAGCCGATTGATGGAAAAGGTCCTATTGTGACAGAAAAACACCGCCCAGTGGAGAGGGTGGCATCTGGTGTTATTTCCAGAAAATCTGTAGATACTCCGCTTCAGACAGGTATTAAAGCGATTGACTCCATGATACCGATTGGAAGAGGACAAAGAGAATTAATCATAGGGGATCGTCAGACAGGAAAAACAGCGATTGCGATTGATACGATCATCAATCAAAAGGGACAAGGTGTACATTGTATCTATGTAGCGATTGGACAGAAATCCTCTACAGTTGCTAATATTGTGAGAACATTAGAAGAATATGGTGCGATGGACTATACTACCATAGTCGCTTCTACCGCAAGTGAATTAGCTCCATTACAATATATTGCTCCTTATGCAGGCTGTGCGATTGGAGAGGAATGGATGGAGAGAGGAGAAGATGTATTGGTAGTTTATGATGATTTGAGTAAACATGCCACTGCATATCGTACCCTGTCTTTGCTGCTCCGCAGACCGCCGGGGCGTGAAGCATATCCCGGAGATGTATTCTATCTTCATTCTAGATTGCTAGAGCGTGCAGCACGTCTTTCTGACGAATTAGGCGGTGGTTCTTTGACAGCACTTCCGATCATTGAAACACAAGCAGGTGATGTTTCTGCATATATTCCTACCAATGTAATCTCTATTACAGATGGTCAGATCTATCTGGAAACAGAAATGTTCAATGCTGGTTTCCGTCCTGCTGTTAATGCTGGTCTGTCCGTATCCCGTGTAGGTGGTGCAGCACAGATTAAAGCGATTAAAAAGATTTCTGCTCCTATCCGTGTGGAATTGGCACAATATCGTGAATTAGCCGCATTCTCTCAATTCGGTTCAGAATTGGACGCAGATACGACAGAGAAGTTGGCACAAGGAGAAAGGCTGAAGGAGATGTTAAAGCAGCCTCAATATAATCCTATGCCAGTAGAATATCAGGTAATCATTATTTTTGCCGCTACCAAAAAATATCTTTTGGATATTCCTACAGCGGATATTCAGCGGTTTGAGAAAGAATTATTTGAATTTATCAATACAAAATACGCCGAGATTCCAGAAACAATTAAGAATACAAAACAGTTAGATGAGAACACAGAGCAGTTACTTGTAAAAGCGATTACAGAATTTAAAAAAGAATTTAAGTAGAAAAGGGTGATAATTCATGGCGTCAATGAGAGATATTCAACGACGTAAGGCTAGTATACAAAGTACAGGGCAGATAACAAAAGCCATGAAGCTGGTTTCTACTGTAAAGCTGCAGAAAGCGAAATCCAAAGCAGAGCAGACCAGACCATATTCCGAACGCATGTATGAAACAGTTTCGGAAATGCTTTCTAAGTCTTCTAATATCAATCATCCATATTTGAAAAAAGGAGAATCGGATAAGAAAGCGGTTATTGTCATAACATCTAATCGAGGTCTGGCGGGCGGATATAATACGAATATCACAAAACTTTTAACGGCAGGCTCTATACCGAAAGAGGATATTTGGGTATATCCCATCGGCAGAAAGGGAAAAGAAATATTGGCGAGAAGAGGCTATGAGATGAAGACTGATTATTCAGAAGTCATCAATGAGCCGATGTATCAAGATGCTCAGGAGATTTGCAAGGAAGTATTAAATGCTTTTACAAATGGGGAAATCGGTGAGATTTATCTAGCATACACTTCTTTTAAAAATACCGTCAGCCACGAGCCGAAGCTTATCAAACTGCTTCCGATTGAGATGGAAGTAAAAAAAGAGGAAAGTCAGGAAAAAGCAGTTCCGATGAATTATGAGCCTGATGAAGAAGAGGTTTTAAATGTCATTGTTCCGAAATACATGTGCAGCTTGATTTATGGAGGCTTAATTGAAGCAGTTGCGAGTGAGAACGGGGCGAGAATGCAGGCGATGGATTCGGCTACCAGCAATGCAGAAGAGATGTTAGGAGAACTGTCCTTGATGTACAACCGTGCAAGACAGGGTTCTATCACACAAGAATTAACAGAAATTATTGCTGGTGCAGAGGCGATTAATTAGAAGAGGAGTGAAGAAATGGCAGAGTTAAATGTTGGAAAGATTACGCAGATTATCGGTGCGGTTCTCGATATCAAATTCGAGGAAGGCAAACTGCCCGGAATCAACGAAGCTATCAATATAAAAACAAAAGAGGGCGGTAAGCTTGTAGTGGAAGTTTCTCAACACTTAGGAGATGATACCGTCCGCTGTATCGCGATGGGACCTACTGATGGTCTTATCCGCGGAATGGAGGCTGCTGCGACAGGAGAGCCTATTTCTGTGCCAGTGGGAGAAAATACATTAGGGCGTATGTTTAATGTATTAGGAGAGCCGATTGATAACAAGCCAGCTCCTACTGATGTGGAACATTATCCGATTCACAGAAGTGCTCCTAGTTTTGAAGAGCAGTCCACTTCGACTGAGATGCTAGAAACTGGTATTAAGGTCGTGGATTTATTATGTCCTTATCAAAAGGGTGGAAAGATCGGGCTTTTCGGCGGTGCTGGTGTAGGAAAGACGGTTTTGATTCAGGAATTAATCCGTAACATCGCTACAGAGCATGGTGGATATTCTGTATTTACGGGTGTTGGAGAGCGTACTCGTGAAGGAAATGATTTGTATTATGAAATGAAAGAGTCAGGGGTTATCAATAAGACTACGATGGTGTTCGGACAGATGAATGAGCCGCCGGGAGCGAGAATGCGTGTTGGATTGACAGGACTCACGATGGCAGAGTATTTCCGTGATAAGGGCGGAAAAGATGTGCTGTTGTTTATTGATAATATTTTCCGTTTCACACAAGCTGGTTCTGAGGTTTCCGCGTTGTTAGGACGTATGCCTTCTGCGGTGGGATATCAGCCTACTTTGCAGACTGAGATGGGTGCTTTGCAGGAGAGAATTACTTCTACGAAAAATGGATCTATTACGTCAGTACAGGCTGTTTATGTGCCTGCCGATGACTTGACTGACCCAGCACCTGCGACTACATTTGCGCATTTGGATGCGACTACGGTATTATCCCGTTCTATTGTGGAGTTGGGAATTTATCCGGCGGTTGATCCGTTGGAGTCTACTTCTAGAATCTTAGACCCTAGAATCGTAGGAGAGGAACATTATAAGGTTGCCAGAGGGGTGCAGGAGATTCTTCAGAAATATAAGGAATTGCAGGATATTATCGCTATTCTCGGTATGGACGAACTTTCAGAAGATGATAAGCTCACTGTTTCTAGAGCGAGAAAGGTACAGAGATTTTTATCACAGCCATTCTTCGTAGCTGGACAGTTTACGGGATTGGAAGGGAAGTATGTACCGATCAGTGAAACGATTCAAGGGTTTAAGGAGATTCTGGAAGGGAAACATGATGATGTTCCAGAGAGTTATTTCTTAAATGCAGGAAATATTGATGATGTTCTGGAAAGATGTAAGTAGGTGATATTATGGCGGAACTATTTCAATTACAAATTATATCGCCAAACCGTATTTTCTATGATGGTCAGGTGACAATGGTAGAAATGACGACGGGGGAAGGTGAAATCGGTGTTTATGCAAGGCATCTTCCTATTACTACGACATTAGAGCCGGGGATCGTGAAGATTCATGAAGATGGTACGATAAAAGAAGCGGCAGTTCATGCGGGATTTGTTGTAATTTTGCAGGATAAAGTCACATTGATGGCAGAGGTTGCGGAGTGGCCGGAGGAGATTGATGTGAATCGTGCGGAAGAGGCGAAGATTCGGGCGGAGAGAAGGTTGAGTTCTCATGAGGAGAATTTGAATATCCAGCGCGCGGAACTCGCATTGAGAAGGTCGTTAGTGCGTATTGAATTGTCTAGACATGGGAAATAAAAGGGGAGAGAGACTCATAAATTCACAGAGATGTTGTGATTTATGGGTCTTTTTTTGTTGGAGGGGAGGAGGGGGTATTTGTATTGGGAGAGGGAGATTCAGGATTTCCGCTCGGGCAAGGCACTATTCCAACGAAGCCGCGCTTTCGCTCCGTTCCAGACGTAGCGGACACTAAATTCGCAGCCCCGCTTCTTGCGGAACTGCTCATTAAGTGCCAACGTCTTCCAAGGGGCTTCTTTTGGAATAGTGCCTTGCCTGAGCTGCTTTCTTGGCTGTTCTAAAGGAGGGTGGCTGTTTAGATTTGTATATGTGTTTGAGGGGTGTGGATAGGAGAGAGGTGAAGGGTTTTGGGGGTGTTAGAAGAAATGGGGGTGTTTGTTATTTTTTATATAAATGGAATGATAGAGGGAAAAGTTCACGATACAGATATGCAAAAAAGTAACATTTTTTGCACAGATGGATGGAAGAGCTTTTCTTTTTTTATTATATCTCTTTTTACTAAAAAAGTATAGAGTTATTTGGTATTTTTTCTATATTTTCATAAAATTTGAAGAATATCTAAAAGTTTACTTTTTTATACATAAGTAGTTTTAGAAATTTTTAGAATGTAAGAGGGATGCTGTGATAATCGTTTTGTCAAGAGAATAGATGGAGATTAGATGTTTTTTTAGAATAGTTTTATTTTAGTAATAAATCTATGGAGTGAAAAAGAATGTAGTAAAAGTATTCTATTTCTGAGAATTTTCAGAAGAAATGTTATGAAAAAGGAGGGGATGAGTTTAGAGTTTGAAGATAAATTTGTATAAAAGAAAGGAAAAGGGCTTTAAAGGTAAAAAAATAAAAGAAGAGTGAGAGGA
>CANRVK010000091.1 GCA_947643285.1 uncultured Eubacteriaceae bacterium | reverse complement strand
AACAAGCAGTTCAAGGAGTAATTGTTACTCACGCTTCCATTACAGCAAGACCTTTTTTTGAAAAAAGAGGATATCAGATTATCAAAGAGCAGCAAATAGAACGGCAAGGAATTACCCTTACAAACTTTATTATGGAGAAAAAATAATAATTCTAATTGTAATTTGATGATTTTTAAAGGAAATATTAGATGCTATATTTTGAGCATCAAAGGTTCGCTACGGAAAGGAAGTATTCCAGCAAAGCCGCGATTTCACTCCGTGTAAGACGTAGCGGTACTAAATTCGCGGTTTCGCTTCTTGCAAAACGGCTTATTAAGTGTTAACATCTTCCAAGAGGCTTCTTTTAGAATACTTTCTTTCCTTCGCTAGACTGTTGACTGTTCTAATTTGTGAAAAACGAATTTCACAATAATAAATAAAAGGTCTGAACGGTGACTATTTTGTTGTTAAAATAGTCATAAACTCTTGAAAATATTAAATTTAGTACTCTTTTCATAAGGTGTTATGAACCCTGATAAACGAAACATTGAACCACTACCAGCTAAAACTGATAGGTTGTATGCTACTAAAGCAGCCTAAAGGTTATTTTTTTCTCTGCTTTTTATTTAATCTCAAAGTTATCAAAATGATATATTCTATGTGCAATAGGATAACTTTCTGTAATTTTCTATTCGATTCAGTTTAAATTCTCGTATCTCTATTTTTCTTTATTTTAAAGTTGAAGCTATGGGCATTAACTGAAAAAATCAACTTTTTCCATTACCTTCAGCACAATCACAAAGTTTGTATAATAAGGATATTCTGCTTTATAAGTTTATTCTGCGTAAACAGTTATTTGATATTTACTTTTTAATATCTGAATTTTCTATTTTATTTCTATGATTTTTTTCATTTATTTTTAGAAGGATATATTGGAGATAAATTTTTGCTTTTTTGTAAAGTAATAAGTAAAGAATAGATACAAAATTCTTTCATTTAAACTAGAGAAGTAGTTTCAAAAAAAGTAAACGGAAATATACAAAAAATCGAAAGTATGATATTTTTATTATAGAGAGAACATATATGCTTTTGATATAAAAAATAGATGTTATAAACGGATTTTTAAATAGAATAATGTTTTAGAAAAGGGGGGGGTGATTTATTTCTGAATAGAAGATGCGAAAAGAGAAAGTTAATAGGGAAAAGTTCTATATATTTTAACATAAAAGATTATTTATGAAATAGAAAAACATTTGTGATTTTAGTCATGAAGGGACTCAGAAGTTGCAAAAACAGAAATGGAGGAAGGTTTATGAAAAAAGGCGGAAAATTTAAAAATAAATGGGCATTATGGATTGGATATTTTAGTTTATTTGTATTTGGTATAGGAATTTTTGGTATATCGATTTTAAAAACAGATTCTTTAAAAGAAACAAAAGATTATGAGTTTCAGCAAGCACAGGAAATTTTAAAAATAGAGGAAGAAACAACTTTATATGTACCTGATATAAAAGAAAAAATATTAGAATATCAAAAGACGGAAAGCCAGAAAAAGCAAATACAAGACAAAAAAGAAGAAAATGGGATAAAAGATTTTAGTTTATTAGAAGAGAAAGAAAGTTCTTTAAAAGAAATGAGTACTACTCCACTCATTATTCCAGAAGAAAAACCAACAATCATAACAAATGGAGAGGAAAATTCCTTTATTTCAAATGGAAGAATAGATGAGAATGGAAATGTTATTTCTACTTTACAGAGCGAAAAAAATCAGGAAGTTAATAAGAAAGAAACATATTCATCACAGGATAAAATAGAAGAGTCTATCGATTCGCCTGAGATTCTAGAATCAGATAGTAAAGAATTTGATGTAGAGAGTTTTTGGAAAGATAGCGGAAACAAAGTAATGAGTGAAACAGCAGATTTTGAATTAACGGGAAAGCATACAGGTTATTAAGAATATTTTGTATCTAGAAATAGATCTAAAATGTAAAGTATAGTAACATCAATACAAAAAGGAGAAAATGGAATAAATGAAATATCCCAAATTTGTAAAAAAGATTTTTATATTTATTATGACAATGATTTTTATAAATTTTGTGAGCTATCATCTCTATGCTGCTGGTGAGGGAAATGTAGACGGCGGTGGTTCTGGAAATATGGGACAGGGAACACATGAGAATCAATGGATACCGGGAGATGAGGGAGTGAGAGTTACAGTAGTAAATGCGGAAACTGGAAGCACAGAATTTGACCCCATTGATTTATCCAGAAAATCACATATAGGGAAAAGTATTCATCATTTTGAAAAAGAATGTAAACTCACTTATTTATGTGGAAAGAAATTATCAGCAGCTAATTCTAATAGTAGTTATTTAGAATTGATACCAAATGTTCCTCTTCCTGTTATTATTTCAAGTAATACATACGGAAAAAGCGATCCAAAAGCAATTAAATCATATTTCACAGATAATGGCACACTTTCTTATCTTGCGGAACATGTGGGCATAACATTTGACGAATTGGTAAGCGGACAATACAAGCTGGTATTAGAGCCAATTATTTATTTCACTTATGATGGACGCTATTATGCGATGACAGCACATGAATTCGCTCTCTATGATACGTTGTTAAATGGAAAAATGCGTGAGAAATTTAAAACAACTGCTTATAAAAATCTCGCATATTCTATGTTTTTAGAATATCCAGAATTAGGTGTAGGAGCATGGACGAAAGGGATAGATAATATTGCTTCTATTTCTGATACGCTAAAGTATCTGGGAATAGGAATCATTCATTTTAAACAAAATGGAATTATAGAGGAGATTCCAGAACAAAATGATATAAAAGATAATGAAAATATAGAGTCATCTAATAAAAATCGTCTGCAGATCAGTACAGACCCTTATACTTATCGAGTGGATACAGATGTGATTACAAGCATTGAATTATATTCAGATATTGATATCACACCTGCCAATCCGATTTCTGTCACATTTTATATTGATGGAAATTCTTATCAAATCAATGATGTTGTGATTCCAGCTAAGGAAAGTCAAGTGGTTTGGTGTAAATGGCATACACCAGATACCCCTAAAAATATTACGGCATATGCAAAGGTGACAGGTGAAAAGACAGTTTCTATTCCTATTGTGATAGAAAAACTAAAAGAAAATGAGCCGCCTGATCCTAAAGCGACAGATGTGCGTGGTAATTGGAAGGTAGTAAAAGATTCTGATTTGCCAATAGAATATCGAGAAAATACCTTAAGTTGGACAAAATGGTATACTGTTGCCAGATTAGTGGAATATACGATTACAAATACTTATACAGATGAGGAAGGAAAAGAGGTAATAGAAACAGAAACGAAAACAAGAATAGAATATGATTTTTATAAAAATTATTATACAGCTTCATTATCTGTAAATTTTGAACTCATAGCAGATACATACTGCCCTACAGCTTCAGAGAATAGAAAAAGAATGGGGTCTGGATATGGAACAAATGCTTTTGTAAAATGCCGTATGACCACTTCAGAGAGTTCTAATGCTGTGACAGGTGCTCAAAATGCGATTTTTTATTTTCCAGAGTTTACATATGAAACATATTGGAGATTAGGAGAATTGACAGAAAGAGGATTAAATAGCATATTAGAGTTTAAGAATAATAAATATTCCCCTTTTTTTAGTAGAACACATTTTACTCCTATTTGGTATCCAGATGGAGAGAAAAGCTATAAGGTATATGTTCAAGTAGTTGATGCATGGACACCAGCAGGGATGTTACAGGTAAGTAAAACAGATGCGGTTAGTATTTCAAAAACAGTGTTAGATGATTGGCATATTGGAGAGGTTTTAGAAAAATAAGAGATAATTATTAGAGGAAGTTTTCGTGAGTTTCCGCCTAGACAAGCACCTATTCCAACGAAGCCGCGCTTTCGCTCCGTTCCAGACGTAACGGTACTAAATTCGCAAATCCCGCTTCTTGCGGGTTTGCTCATTAAGTGCCGACGTCTTCCAAGGGGCTTCTTTTAGAATAGGTGCTTGTCTAGGCTAGTTTATATCATGGGCAGACTTAATTAAATTGTTTTGTTAATTAGGGAATACTCTAAGATAAAAATTTTTATAAAGTCTAGATGTCAAGTAAATTAACAAATTACTATCTAAAATGAGATATTTATAATAGATATAAAAGATTTTTTGTTCCTAGAAAAGCCAATAAACTAGCGAAGGAAAACTATATTCCGAAAGAAGCCCCTTGGAAGACGTTGGTACTTAATGAGCAGTTCCCGTTAGGGGGCTGCAAATTTAGTACCGTTACGTCTGGAACGGAGCGAGAGCGCGGCTTCGTTGGAATATAGTTTTCCTTCGCGGAAGCCAAACTCTAATCACTAAGAATGAATATAATCTTACTAGAATAAATAACTTGTTCTTTAGAGGATACTTTGCTATAATAAAGCAGAAAGAAAGGGGCAGAAAGTGTAGGAAAACTAAACTATATTTTTGCTCTTTTCTTTTAAGATTATAATAATTCGGAGATTATTCTATGTTTATATATGAAATCCAAAAGGAAAAAGTAAAGATATCATCTGCTTATGGATATAGCGATATAATACAAATTCCAGAAGAAATAGATAGATATCCTGTGACAGAGCTGTTTCCTTATAGTTTTTCTTTTCAGATGCAAAAAGAAGAGTCAGAATTGCCGAGAATTGCTGGAGAAAATGTGACAGAGATTTTTTTGCCTTCAACTTTAGAAAAAATAGGGAATTATGCTTTTTATAATTGTAGTCATTTAAAAAAAATACATCTATATAGTACGATTTCTGATATCGGGACAGGCGTCTTTTATGGATGCAGGGAATTGGAAGAATTAAGGATTCAAATAAAAGAAAATTCTCGCTCTTGTTTAAAAGAGATTTTATCAGAAATTCGGAATAAAGTTTTAGTATGGTATGAAAGTAAACAAGGCAAAGCGAAATTAATTTTTCCAGAATATTTTGAAGAAGCGATAGAAAATACACCTGCTCGGATACTTTCCACTCAAACATATGGCTGTGGTCATCGCTATCGCTATTGCTTTGATCATACTGAGTTTTCGTTTCGAGAATATGATAAATTATTTTCTTATATAAAAGAACAGGAAAATGAAAAACTTGTGATAGAATTAGCTCTAGCGAGATTATATTATCCTTTAGAGCTTACAGAACAAGCCAAAAAGGAATATACAGAATATATAAAAGAAGTTTTTCTAAAAGCTGCTGAGATGATGTTGAAAACAGAGGAGCATGACCAAATTTTGTGGTTTGCGGAAGAATTTTTGACTGAGCAAAAAAAGTTAGAAGAAGTAATTGAACTGATAAATCAAGATCAAAATCAAACAGGTCTCAGTATTTTAATGAATTTTCGGCATAAAAATTTTAAAGGAAGAGTAAAAAAATTTGAACTATAAATCTATTTATATGTATAAGAGTAGGTTGGGACAGATAAAATATTTATAAAAAAAGAGGTAGTTTATGATAGATCCAATAAGAGAACAACAATTATCTGAATTAGAAGTAGAAGAGGTTTGTGATCAAATATTAAAGAATGCGAGAAATGAATTATATTTTCATATGAGATTTTTAGATATATCTTTAAGCTGTTTATCATTTCAAATAGATTTTTATGCAAAAGGATTGGGAACAGATGGATTTTCTATTTTTTATCAACCTCAATATATAGGGAAATTATATAAAAATGGGCGTGTTTTTGTGAATCGCGCTTATCTGCATATGGTATTTCACTGTTTGTTTTGTCATTTAGATAAGAGAGGAAAGAGGGCGAAGGATTATTGGAATATCGCATGTGATATTGCTGTGGAATCTATGATAGATGAATGGTTTATAAAATGTATTTATCATGCTTCTTCTATGTATAGAAGGGAAATTTACCAAAAGTTGCGTTTGAATTTAAAGGTGCTGACAGCAGAAGGGATTTATCAGAGATTACAAGAGATGAATTTAATGGAGGAGGAGTATTTACAGCTTAAAAATGAATTCTATGTGGATGATCATAGTTATTGGGAACATGAAAATTCTTTACAGAAATCTAGACAAAGACAAAAGGAATGGAATGATAATAGAGAAAAAATGCAGACGAGTATGGAAACTTTTTCTAATGAAGCTTCAGATGATTCAAAAAGTTTATTAGAACAGGTAAAAATAGAAAATAGAGAACGCTATGATTATAAACAATTTTTGAAAAAATTTTCTGTATTAAAAGAAGAAATAGAAATTGATCCAGATTCTTTTGATTTTATATTTTACACATATGGTCTTTCTCTTTATGGAAATATGCCATTAATAGAACCTTTAGAATCTAGAGAAGTTTATAAAATAGAAGATTTTGTGATAGTGGTGGATACATCTATGTCTTGTTCGGGAGAATTAATAAAAAGATTTTTAGAAGAAACATATGATATATTGTCGGAGGGAGAAAGTTATTTTCACAAAATTAATATTCATATTATTCAATGTGATGAAAAAATTCAACAGGATACGGTTATTACAAAACAGGAAGAAATGAAGGAATATATGGAGAATTTTACAATTATAGGGCAAGGCGGAACAGATTTTAGACCACCTTTTGAATATGTGAATCAATTATTAAAACAAGGAAAGTTTAAGAAACTTCGGGGGCTTATTTATTTTACAGATGGATATGGAATTTATCCTGTAAAAAAGCCCATTTATGATACCGCATTCGTGTTTTTAGAAGGTCAATATTTTGACATATCTGTACCTCCTTGGGCGATAAAGCTGATATTGACAGAAAGGGATTTAAAAGAAAAAATGTGAAAGATGAAAATATAATTTTATTTTAGTGAAGTATAGAGGTGTATATGGGTATTGGGTGATAAATGGTTTGAAATAGTGATAACTATTATTTAGAAAGGAAGTGAAAAGGCTGTAATTATTTCTACAATTTAAAAAGTTGTAGTATTTTTGCAGTGGAAATGATGAATATTAAAAGAGCGAAGGAAGAAATAAAAAATACAATAGAAGCTTATTTACAAAAAGATGAATATGGAGAGTATGAGATTGCGGCTGTACGTCAGCGCCCCGTTTTGCTGATTGGACCGCCGGGAGTGGGAAAGACACAGATTATGGAACAAGTTGCAAAAGAATGTGAAATAGCATTTGTATCTTATACGATTACTCATCATACGAGGCAGAGTGCGATAGGGCTTCCCTATATTGTGGAAAAAACGTATGATGACAAGATATATTCTGCAACAGAATATACGATGAGTGAAATAGTAGCTTCTATTTATGATAAAATGAAACAAACAGGATTAAGAGAGGGATTATTATTTATTGATGAAATTAATTGTGTTTCAGAAACACTTGCCCCTACGATGCTTCAATTTTTACAGGGAAAAACATTTGGTTCTCATAAGATTCCAGAAGGATGGATTATTACAGCAGCGGGGAATCCGCCAGAATATAATAAATCCGTCAGAGAATTTGATATTGTGACATTAGATAGAATTAAAATGATACCAATAGAGGCAGATTTTCAAGTTTGGAAGGAGTATGCTTATCAAGTTTCTATTCATCCAGCTATTCTTTCTTATCTCTCTATAAAACCGCAGTATTTTTGTGAGATGGAAACTACTGTAGATGGCAAGTTTTTTGCTACTCCTAGAGGGTGGGAAGATCTGTCAAATTTAATCAGAGTTTATGAAAAATTACAAAAAAAGATAGATAGAGAAGTAATTTTTGAATATATTCAAAATCAAAAGATAGCAAAAGACTTTGCAAATTATTGGGATCTCTATAAAAAATATCAAAATGAATATCAAATACAGGAGATATTAGAAGGAAAAGTAAAAGAAGGTTTACCAAAAAAAGTGCGTTCAGCACCATTTGATGAAAGAATCAGTATAGTCAGTCTTTTATTTGCAAAATTAAATTTACAATTTAAAAAAATAAAAGAAAAAGAAGAAATATTAGAAACTTTAGTGAACTGCTTAAGGGAATTGAAACAGAAAGATATTGATTTTAAAATGGAAAAAGTAATAAAAAATCTCACATTAGAATGGAAACAAAAAAAAGAGGCACAATTATTGACAAAAGCAGGTGAGATAAAATATAAAAAGGCGATAGAAAAAGCAGAAGAATTGTCACAGATTATAAAAAAAGAAAATATCATACAGCTAGATATGGTTTGGAAAAGAATACAAGAATTATTTTTTGAACAGACAGAAAGTTATGAAAATGAGGTAAAAGATGTAGGAAAGCTGTTAGAAAATGCATTTAATTTTATGGAAGAAGTTTTTAGCGATAGCCAAGAAATGGTGATTTTTATTACAGAATTAAACAGAAGTTATTTTGCGATACATTTCTTACAGGAATATGAATGTGAGAGATATTATGAATATAATAAAAAACTTTTATTTGAAGAAGAAGAGAAAATAATAAATAAGAAATTGGAAAAATTACAGTTATAAACTAGACAGAAAAAATCTTTGGGAAGAAGACTATTTTTCCCAAAGATTTTATAAAAAAGAGTCATTAGAAATTACAAAAAATCAATTTTGAATAGATAAAGTCTTAATAAGATTTTTATTCCCGCGAGCAACGAGCCAAGCAGTTGCTTGCAGCGGGATATTTAATTGTAAAACATAGAAAAACTAAATGAAACTTTTATCAAAAGATTTTATGGATGAATTTTCAAAAAATTTGGAAAGCCAACAAAGAGATATAAAAGTAGCTGACTGTCCTTATATGATAAATAAAATGAGTTGATAAATGATATAAAATAGAAAATGAAAAGAATGCGCTATGTAAAATGATGTGCATAGGCTATAAAGGAAGCGATATTTTCCTTAAAGATAATAGTAAATAGATATCCATTTTTTTAATGAAAAGTTAAAAAACTATTTTTTGTTGTCTTTATCTTCCTCGTCATAAAAACAATGAAAAAGAAAAGCACGGATTTTTTTTATACATAGTTCATATTGTGTTTCATCACATTGAGATAGAAGTTGTTTTAATTCTTCATATTTTTCACCGTTTCCTATTAATTCATAATGAGTATGTTTTCCGCTGATAAGATATGTTATATCTAAATGGAGAGTATCACACATTTGTTTTAGTTCAGCGAGTGTAGGAATTTTCTTATTTGTTTCTATATCATGAATATATTCTGAAGAAAATCCTGTTAATTCACCGAATTGGGTTTGAGTTAAACCTAGAGATAACCGTTCTTCTTGTAATCGTTCTCCAAACTTTTGAGAAAAATTTTGTTCTTCCATACAAAGCTCAATCCTTTCTATTCTATTTTATGATAAAATTGGAATTGATATAACTGCAAATAGCAGTATAATCTCAACAAAAATAAAAGTGAAAATTTCACAGATCTATTATAACATAAATCTTTTTGGGCGTAAATATGAATTTAGGAATTTTACAATATTTCTGTTAGAATGTTATCATTAAGGTTATTTTAGATTCAAAGGGGGACGCTGCGGCAAGGAAGTATTCCATCGAAGCCGCGCTTTCGCTCCGTTCCAGACGTAGCGGTACTAAATTCGCAAATCCCGCTTCTTGCGGGTTTGCTCATTAAGTACCGACGTCTTCCAAGGGGCTTCTTATGGAATACTTCCTTGCCGCAGCTAGTTAGTTGACTGTTTTACTTTTTGAAAAGAAAGTTTTAAGATAACTATAGAATAAAAAGGTAGAATTGTAATGTCAGAATTTTTGAAAGCAAAAAAGAATAATCCAATATAAAATTTTCTATAATTGGAAAAATATGATAGAAAAGAAAAAGTATATACAAAATGACATGTGAAAGAATAAAAAGAAAAAAGAATAAGGGAGAGTATATATGCCAACACAAGAAATTTTAAATTATTTTAGTGTAGGAAATGAAATAGAAAAATTGAGATTACAGATAGCAATTTCTTGTGCTCCTGTAATAAAAAAAGTAAAAGTGGGTGGAATCATTATTTTACCAATAAAGATAGTGTGGATGGTTTGGAACAGTTTATTAAAATCGGAATTTTCTGTCCGCATTTTATATCAATCCTCACAAAAAGTTATCTTATATATTTATCAAAAAGAATGGTTAGATAGTTATCTAAGAAAACAAAACATACAGGAATTTTTAAAAGCATATGAATATGTTATTTCAGATACAGAAGAAATCTTATTATTTTTAAAGAAAAGGGTAAAGATGTTTTACCAAGAAAAAGAAGAGTTTCCCCATGAAATAGGGATATTTTTACAATATCCCTTAGAAGATGTGACTTCGTTTGTGGAAAATAAAGGAAAGAATTTTCTTTTATCCGGTTATTGGAAAGTATATCATAATATAGAAAAAGCGAAAGAAATATTTACTTCTTATGATAAAGCGAAAGAAGAACTTATAAAGGAAATTTTAAATGGAAAAACATTAACACAAGTGTTAGTTGGAAAATAAGAGAATCATATCATACCAAATGGCATCTCCATGAGTAGAAGTTGAAATTCCCTTGTTTTCATAGCCAAATTGAGCATAAAAAGAAAGAAGATGTTCTTTGCAGGTCAAAATTAATCCTTTTCTATGCTTTTCTTGTGTATGAGAAATTAAGTATCGCATAAGAGCAGAAGCGATGCCTTGATGTTGAAATTGTGGAAGGACATCTAGACCAAAAATAGCTTGGTACTGTCCAGAAGGATTGTGAAGTGTGGCATCGGAAAACATGATATCTCGGATAGTAGATTCATCTGTTAGGCATCCATTAATAAATCCTATTACTTGATTATTTTTTTCTACAACAAAAAAACAGTCTGGAAATGTGAGAATACGTTCCTGTAATTGTTCTTTAGAAGCAGCTTCTTTTAACGGAAAACAAGCTGTTTCTATTGTTGTAATGGCATTAAGATCAGTTCTTTGGACAGAACGAATATAGTAATTCATGATAAATTCTCCTTATAAT
>CANRVK010000090.1 GCA_947643285.1 uncultured Eubacteriaceae bacterium | reverse complement strand
TTGGAAGACGTTGGTACTTAATAAGCAGTTCCGCAAGGAGCTGCGAATTTAGTACCATTACGTCTTACCATTACGTCTGGAACGGAGCGAAAGCGCGGCTTCGTTGGAATACTTCCTTGCCGACGCGAACCTTTGCTCAAAATGTCCTCTTAATCTTTCAAAATTCTATTTCTTTAAATTCGCGTCTATAAGTTTTTGCTTTCACACTTCGGATATTTCGGTTTTTTATATACCCATATGCTGTTAAACCTGACTCAACAATCTAATTCCATCTTTTTGCAGATAATTCCAGCACTATAACTATTCTCCCAACTTAATGGCAGTTTCTTTTGCAATGGCTACAGTCACCACCACATTGTATGGATTTTCCACTCTTCTTATCTCGAATCATGCTTCTGATCGCCAAAGTCACAATAAAAACTACTATACTCCCTATGACAACTGTTCCCATAAAAATCGCTCCTTTTTACATACCTCTCTTTATCATTTTAAAAATTTTACTATTTGATGGTGATTTTTTTTTCAGATATATTCTGTATTGAAATACGCCTTTTAAATTTACTCTCGATAACATCTTAAATATCTTATTTTGCTCCTGCCATACGTTTCATATTTATATTCAAACTTTTACTTTCTTTATAAGGTCTAAAAAGCAGATAGATAAATCCAATTACCAATAAAAAGGCGATCATTGTACCAATGCCAAATGCTCCTCTTGTAACTAATGATCCAATCTGATAAATACACATAGATGTGAAATATGCGAGTACTGTCTGATATCCAATCGCAAACCAGAACCATTTCGCATTATTCATTTCACGTTTAATCGCTCCCATCGCTGCAAAGCATGGTGCACATAGCAAATTAAATACTAGGAATGAATATGCTGCAACTGCTGACATGTTGCCTGCTAATGCGCTCCAAATTTCTACTCCGTCTTCTGCTACCTCTGCAAATCCAAAAAGAATACCAAATGTGCCGACTACGTTCTCTTTTGCTATTAGTCCTGATACTGCTGCTACTGCCATCTTCCAGTCGCCCCAGCCTAATGGTGTAAAAAGTGGTGCTAGAATGTTGCCAATCGCTGCTAAAATGCTGCTGTCTAACTGCTCTTCCTCTAACATTCCAAAAGATCCATCTGTCCATCCAAATTTCATTAAAAACCACAGTACAATCGTAGATAATAAAATAATAGTACCTGCCTTTTTTATAAAAGACCATGCTCTCTCCCACATGCTGCGCAGTACATTGCTTACTGTTGGCAAATGATATGCTGGAAGTTCCATAACAAATGGTGCGGGATCTCCTGCAAACATTTTTGTCTTCTTTAAAATAATACCAGAACAAATAATGGCTGCAATTCCAATAAAGTAAGCACTTGGCGCTACCCACCATGCTTCATGAAATAATGCTCCTGCGATCAATGCGATAATAGGAAGTTTTGCACTACATGGGATAAATGTTGTTGTCATAATCGTCATCTTTCTGTCACGATCACTCTCAATGGTTCTTGAAGCCATAACTCCCGGAACACCGCATCCAGTGCCAATTAACATTGGAATAAAAGATTTACCAGAAAGACCGAATTTGCGGAAAATACGATCCATGATAAATGCAACTCGCGCCATATATCCACAAGCTTCTAAAAATGCGAGGAAAATAAATAATACTAACATCTGTGGCACGAATCCGAGTACTGCTCCGACGCCAGCTACGATACCGTCTAGAATTAAACCTTTCAGCCAATCTGCACATCCGACAGCATCTAAGCCAGTTTCAAGTAATACAGGAATTCCAGAAATCCATATGCCATAATCTGCTACATTAGGCTCATCTGCCTCTACTATTTTCTGCGCCTCATTTACTATAGCATCAGTCAAATTTACTGTTTCTATCACGTTTCCTTCTTCATCTTGAATTTCTGCTGTCGTGTGTCCATCTTCTGATGCTATTATCATCTGATCTGCGCGATTATATTCTTCTATGGCGCTTTCATATGCTGACGTTCCGATCCCGAATAAATGCCATCCTTCTCCGAATACACCATCATTTGCCCAATCTGTCGCCCAACCTCCTACTGTAGATACAGAAATATAATAAACGAAAAACATCACTACTGCAAAGATAGGAAGTGCTAACCATCGATTTGTCACAATACGATCAATCTTATCAGAAG
Source organism: uncultured Eubacteriaceae bacterium (assembly GCA_947643285.1). Lineage (GTDB taxonomy): Bacteria > Bacillota > Clostridia > Lachnospirales > Lachnospiraceae > MGBC136627. The sequence continues at coordinate 8,850 of CANRVK010000090.1, read as the reverse complement.
GTGTCATCTGTCCTTTATTATTTTTGGTATAACATTCATCAATAATAGAAGAAATATATAGATAACGTTCATTTGTAATAATGCTTTCTGTATCATCATCAAATTTATCTTCTAATTCCTTGATTTCTTCTGATACATCAAAAATATCTTTCATCTGATTTATAATCTTATCATCTTTTTCCAAAAGCTTGATAGCAAAAAATCTTCTCTGTTCCTCTGGAATATCATGACAAATTTTATCTTCTACTCTTTCAATTACAGCTTCTACTTCTGGTGCGAACTCATGAACTGGAACAGATACATTCTTTTTCTTTGCGATTTCCACTGCACATTCCACTGCTTTCTCAATTCCAGTTCCCTTTAAAGCTGAAATTTCAACAACCTCACATCCGAGTTTCTTTTTTAATTTATCAATATGTATGTTATCTCCATTCTTTTTCACAATATCCATCATATTGACTGCCATAATCACAGGAATCCCTAATTCCATCAACTGTGTAGATAAATAAAGATTACGTTCTATATTCGTTCCATCTACAATATTTAAAATCGCATCTGGTCTTTCTGTAATCAAATAATTTCTCGTAACAACTTCTTCTAAAGTATAAGGGGATAAAGAGTAAATACCGGGTAAATCCATGATAGTGACATCTTTATACCCTTTCAGTTTCCCTTCCTTTTTTTCTACTGTAACGCCCGGCCAGTTGCCCACAAACTGATTTGAGCCTGTCAGAGCATTAAATAATGTCGTCTTTCCGCAGTTTGGATTACCTGCTAATGCAATTTTTATTGACATCTCCATACTCCTTCCTTTTTATTTCTATCAATATATTTGTTATATCTATCTAATATTCGTTACAACTTCTTTTTATTAGTAATAACTAACTATAGGGTAAAAAATTATTCCACTTCAATCATTTCCGCATCTGCTTTTCGGAGCGATAACTCATACCCTCTAACTGTCACTTCTACAGGATCTCCTAAAGGTGCTACTTTTCTGATATAAATCTCAACACCCTTTGTAATTCCCATATCCATAATACGCCGCCTTATTGGTCCTTCCCCATGTAATTTCTTCACTTTCACGGTCTGCCCACACGCAATCTGCTTTAAAGTATTCATAATAACCTCCTTTTATTTTAAATATTTTCAGACCATAATTTTATTTGCCATATCTTTTCCTATAGCAACTCTTGTATCTTTAATATTGACAATCATATTTCCGCCGATCTCAGATACAACTGTCACAGTAGCGCCTGTCACAAATCCGAGATTTTCCAGAAACCTACGTGTTTCTTCTTTTCCGCCGATTTTTTTAATTATATTCGGTTCTCCTGTATTTATCATTGTTAATGGCATCATCTTATCTTCTTTCCCTATTATACTTATGGATAATCATTTTTCTTATAAGTTAGTATACACTAACGTACATTAGATGTCAATAACATTATTCATATTTTTTCTCAATCAATAAAAATTAGACTGAACTAACACTCACTCATGCAGATCTGTTCAAATTATACCCCCAAAAAAAGTACATACCCCATTGAGTAGCCCCTTTTCAAGAAGACAAGTAAGATATCTAAAATAAGTTTATCAATATCTGTCACAAATATATTAAATGTAACAGATATTTTTCTGAGTAAAATCTATTCTTGTTCTTTCTTTTTTATATAAGATTTTATGGAATGTGCTTTGATTATATAGATTATTTATCAAAACACATTCCATAATATACTTGCATATATCATCATATTTATCTTGTTCCATTTTATTTCCCCAATAAATTATCGCCAATTACTTATCTCTTATTAAATTATATGGCAGAAGCCTCATTCCTATAAAATTCCCCCTGTTTTTGATACATATCTGCATATACTCCATTCTTTTCTAATAATTCTTGATGTTTTCCATATTCTATTAATTTTCCTTTATCAAATACTGCCACTACATCTGATAATTGTACTGCTGATAATCTATGTGTTATTAGTATTGCTGCTCGTTCAGAAATCATCTCACTAAACTTTTTATAAATTTCATACTCCGCTATTGGATCTAGTGCTGCTGTTGGTTCATCTAAAACTACAATTGGTGAATCTCGATAAATAGCTCTTGTAATTGCTATTTTTTGTGCTTCTCCTCCTGATGGTTCTATCCCATTTTCACTGAAAATTTTATAGATATGTGTACTTTCTCGTTCTTTTAGTTTATTAAGCAATATATCTACACTGCTTTTTTTACAACTATCTTCAAACTTTTCTATTTCTTCTTTTTCATTTAGTAAAATATTTTCCTTCATGGTCATAGCAAATAAATTAAAATCTTGAAACACGGGTGAAAAAATTTTCTGATATTCTATATAATCATATTCTTTTATATTAACTCCATTTAATAATATTTCTCCGCTTGTTGGATTATATAGCCTCAATAATAATTTAATAAATGTTGTCTTTCCAGAACCATTCGTTCCTACAATACAAAGTTTCTCTTTTCCATGTATTGTGAAATTCAAATCTTTTAACACATAGCTATCACTTCCCGGATATCGAAAAGAAACATTTTTAAATATAATTTCTGAATCCTCATGATATGTTACCGTTTTATTACCAGATAATAATTGTGTTCTTGGTAAATTCATAAATTTTATTAAATCATCTACATATAAACTCAATCGACTCACTTCTAAAAAAGTAGATACTACTCTAAAAAAAGCATCCGAAAAATTTGTAATAGCAGCATAATAAATAGAAAAATTACCAATTGTCATATATTTTAATAAAACTTCATAAGCTAAATATCCATAAACAAATACTGTCTGTAATAATGATAAGAAATTAGAAAATATAGATACTATATTATTATTTTTGATTGTTTTTTTATAATATTCATGTGCATTTAAAGCCTCTTTTTCATATTTATGAATAAAAAAATCTTTTAGATTAAAAATTCTAATCTCTTTTCCATAACCAAAATCTTGCATTATTCTGCTAAAATATCCTCCCTTACGTTCATATGGGATTTTATCAATATCTAATTGATAATTTATCATATTCACTTTCTTTGTAACAATAGAATTTAGATAAATAACTAAAAGCAAAATAATAATAATAATAGGATTTAAGGTAAATATAATAGTTGAAATGGTAAATAAAGAAATAACATTTCCAAATAAATCTGCAATTCTTTCAATTATTCCTAGAAACCCTATTCCATTGGAATAAGCACATTTATCTGCACTTTCCTTTAAATTTAAAGTATCTGGATTTTCTAAATATTCATAGTCAATACTTGCGATATTTTCCATCATAGACTTTTGAAAATCTATAAATAAAAGATTTTTTAAAGAAAAACACTTAGCAGATAACCAAGTAGAACTCCATTTTCCACAAAAAACAGTCAACCCCAATAACAAAATATAAAAAATAATTCTTTTTATATTTTGTGTTTCTATTAATTCATTCATAATATATCCCGGTAATATAATACCAGCCAAAGGATAAACTGCATTCATTATTTTCTCTAATGTCTTTAAAACTAACCACTTTTTCCCTCTACTTAATGTAATTTGTAACATATATTTTACTGTTTTAAACGTATTATGTAACTTTTCTTTATTTTCTGACATATTATCCCCCTTTTATTTCTCTCTTTTCTAAATTTTTACTTTTTGTATTATTTTAAAAACTTCTATTTTTATAGTGACAAAAATTTGTATTTGGTTAATAAAAAACAAAAAAAGACCACATTAATTAACCATTTTCTTTAATTAATGTGATCTTTTCATATGAAATTTTGTACTTTATAAAAGTCCGCAAAAATATTTTTTTCACGAAAAAGTGCTATTACCTCCCCTATAATATTAATTATAATTAACAATCATCAAATAAACATATAGATTTTAAACAAAAAAGTAGCTAAGAGAAGGAAAACCTTTGAAAATGAATTCTTATCCGTTTTCTTCTATATGTTCGCATCCTTGTGCAATAATCGTTCTCACATGCTCATCTGCGAGAGAATAAAAAACAGACTTTCCTTCTCTTCGGTTTTTTACTAGCCTGCTTTGTTTCAAAATTCTTAGCTGGTGGGAAATTGCAGATTGTGTCATATTAAGTGCTTGTGCCAAATCGCATACACATACTTCTGCTTCAAACAATACAAACAAAATCCTAATTCTTGTAGAATCACCAAATATCTTAAATAACTCTGCTAAGTCATATAATTTCGTTTCTTCTGGCATTGTTTCTCTCACGATTTTCAAAAGATTCTCGTGAATTTCCTCTGATTCACAGCACTCATATTGTTTTTCACACATCATTTCACCATTTTCCTTTCTTACTATACATCTAAGTAATTACAAAACTTTAAATCCTATAAAAATACAAACCTTTCCGAATATCCATTTCCTGTATCTCCTCACAGAAACTTCATAGCTTATCGCAAGTCATAAGTTTCGCTTATCGCAAGTTTCACTTTTCAAAAAGTAGAACAACCAACTATCAGCGGAGGCAAGGAAGTATTCCATAAGAAGCTCCTTGGAAGACGTCGGTACTTAATAAGCAGTTTCGCAAGAAGCGAAACCGCGAATTTAGTACTGCTACGTCTGGAACGGAGCGAAAGCGCAGCTTCGCTGGAATACTTCCTTGCCGCAGCGTCCCCTTTTGACTTTCACAATCACCTATATATTCAACTTTTACAGCTTTTTCACAAACAACGCTCTGATCGCATTTAACACTGCAATAACCATCACTCCTACATCTGCGAAAATTGCCAGCCACATATTAGCGATTCCAAAAGTTCCTAAAATCAGGCAAACTATCTTTACTCCTATAGCAAAATAAATATTCTCATAAACAATACGAATACATTTTCTAGATATCTTAATCGCTTTCGCTATCTTTAATGGATCATCATCCATGAGAACAACATCTGCCGCCTCAATCGCTGCATCTGAACCGAGCGCTCCCATAGCGATTCCAATATCCGCTCTAGATAAAACAGGCGCATCATTGATTCCATCACCGACAAACGCGAGTTTCTGCTTTTCCTCTTTTTTCTGCAAAAGTTCCTCTACTTTTGTCACTTTATCCGCAGGAAGAAGTTCACTGTATACTTCTTCAATCCCTAATTCTTTCGCCACTTGCTCTGCCGCATTTTTCGCATCTCCTGTCAGCATAACAGTTTTCGCAACACCTGCTTTCTTTAATTCCTGAATCGCCTCTTTTGCATGTGGCTTTATTAAATCAGATATTAAAATATGTCCTGCATATGCTCCATCAACTGCCATGTGTACCACAGTTCCCACATGATGACATTCCTTATACTCTATTCCAAGCCGTTTCATCAATTTCATATTCCCGGCTGCCACAAAAACTCCATCTACTTTAGCTGTGACTCCATTACCGCTGATTTCTTCTACATCTAAAACCCTATTTCGATCAATTTCTTTTCCATAAGCCTTCTGTAAACTTTTACTAATGGGATGGGAAGAAAAACTTTCTACTAATGCCGCATACTCCAATAATTTCTCATTTTCCATTTCATTGTGATGTATCCCACTGACTTCAAATACCCCTTGTGTCATAGTACCAGTTTTATCAAATACTACATATTTTGTCTGGGAAAGTGTTTCTAAATAATTAGAACCCTTTACTAAAACTCCTTCCTTACTCGCTCCACCGATTCCAGCAAAGAAACTGAGCGGAATACTGATGACTAAAGCACATGGACAACTGATAACTAAAAATGTCAAAGCTCTGTAGATCCATTCTCCCCACTCTGGCGTAGCTCTTAAAAATAACATTCGCACGATTGGAGGTAAAATCGCAAGTGCTAATGCACCATAGCAGACAGCAGGTGTATAATATCTGGCAAATTTAGAAATAAAGTTCTCTGATTTTGATTTCTTAGAACTAGAATTTTCTACTAAATCAAGAATTTTAGATACCGTTGATTCTCCAAATTCCCTTGTAGTTTGAATCTTAAGTACACCTGTCATATTAATACAGCCGCTTATCACATCATCTCCTACAACAGCCTCTCGCGGCAAGCTCTCTCCCGTTAAAGCACTGGTATTCAGTGTGGTATTTCCTTCTATAATAACACCATCAATAGGTATCTTCTCACCGGGCTGTACCACGATAATAGAACCGATTTCCACTTCATCTGGATCTACCTTTTCTAACTTTCCATCTCTTTGTACATTCGCATAATCAGGACGGATATCCATAAGTTCACTGATATTTCTTCTGCTCTTTCCGACTGCATAACTTTGAAAAAGTTCTCCTATCTGATAAAAGAGCATTACAGCAACGCCTTCCGTATACTCTCCGAGAATAATAGCCCCTATTGTAGCGACTGCCATCAGAAAATTTTCATCAAATACTTGTTTATTTAAAATACCCTTAATCGCTTTCCTTAAAATATCATAACTGATTACAAAATAAGGAATCATAAATAATCCTAATCTTAAATACCCTTCTATTGGAAGTAATGACAGAATAATCATCAAAGCCGCTGCCACTATAATCCGTATGAAAACCTTCTTTTGCTTTTTATTCATGTCAATCCCTCCTTTAATTTATAGAAAAATTTCACAATCATCTTCTATCTTCTTACAATTCTTTAAAACTTCCTTCATAACTGCTTCTGGTTTCTGCCCTTCTTCAAACTCTACAATCATCTTCAATGTCATAAAATTAACCGTTGCACTCTTTACTCCTGCCGTATTTTTTGCAGCTTCCTCCATTTTATTCGCACAATTAGCACAATCCACTTCAATTTTATAAGTCTTTTTCATAGTAAATGCTCCTTTCTGATTTAATTTCATTCTCCGTTTCTTTCATATGAACAATTATTCATATGTTTAAATATATTATAACACTGATTCTTTTCTTGTCAAGAGATCTATCATATTTTTTCTTAAAACTAAAAAAAGCAGTAAAAACTTTTGATTAAAAACCAAAGATTCACAAAGGAAAAGAGGCTATTTCAACGAAACCGCACTTTCACACTGCATGATTTCCTCACCTTTTCAATAATTTCTTATTTCAAATTTCTTAACACAAAATCGGAAAAGCGGCAGACGCTTTTCCGATTCTGTATTCCCCAAATATTCTCCAGCATTAATGTTTTACCTTCTTATATCCCATTCCAATATTTCAGGCTTTATTGCTTTATTCCTTTATTTCGTCGCTATATAATCCCAAGTACCCAAAACTCTACCGTCCACAGCATCAATCAAACATGTATAAGTATCACCGCTATCAGCATTACCAAAACCTACATTATACGCCACATCTCCTTTATGCTCATAATCTGTTTTATTCGATATATCCTCTAACTGTGCACCACATCCAGATCTGTCTGTCATTAATTCTTTTCCTTTCGCTCTTTCACCAATCTCAGATTCCATCTGCTTTCTCGCAATTTCTATCGCTTCCTCTTCACTGATTCCATTGGCATCCTGCACCATTTTCTTAAGACGTGTTTCTTCTGCCCCATATTTCGCTTTCTCTTCATCTGTCACCCTCTGTTCGATGGCATAGCTCATCTTATGCTGAAAATCAATAATCTCCAAAATCTCTTCATCTGTCATTTCATGATCTGGCAGATTGAAAACTCCTGTAGTCTTAATATAACACAGTGTTCCTTCTGTTACCGCCTCTACATCATCTACCTGCTGAATGTCCTTTTTGGGAAATGTTCCATTCTTATATTCCTGCCAAAGTTCTTTACTGCGTTCTTTTTCTTTGTCAGAATACTCTCTTGAAAACCCATCCGCTAGTACAGCCTGATTCTGAATAATATCTCCAAGTTCCTTTACTTCCTCCGTTGGAATATTTTCCATCCTTTCCTTTACAACACTTTCTACAAATGCCCGTACTGGTAAACTAACTATACCTGCCGTCATTACAAACGCTGCCGCAACTGTCGCCATCTTTCTCCAATTCCATACTCTTTTATTTTCCATTCTCTTCTGAATATTCATAATAATCTCCTCCTGCATTTCTGGTGAAATGTGTACTTGCTCCATTGTTTTCTTTACATCAAATTCGTTCATCTGTTATATGCCTCCTTCCATGCTGACCGCATCTGTTTCCTCCCTCGCATTAGCCTCGTTTTTACCGCGCCTTCTGTGATTCCTAGAATATCGGCTATTTCCTTTATATGATATCCCTCCACATAGTGTAGATAAATGACCGTCTTCTGCTTGACGGGCAATTCAAGAAGTTCCTTTAATGTTTCCTTTTGTTCCGACGCTATTAGAGTGTTTTCCACTTCGTCGATGGAAATCTTCGGATGCCAGATTCTGAACCGTATCATATCACGACAGATATTAGTAGCTACCCGGATTAACCAAGCCTTTTCGTGTTCCTTATCACGAAATTCCGGTTTTTTTTCTAAATACCGACAAAAGGTATCTTGAATGGCATCTTGAGCATCCTGCTCATTGCATAATATGACAATGCAAATTTTGTAGAGCATATCACTGTATTTTATGACAGCTTCTCTTATGTCTTTCTCGATATCCATGTGTTTTCACCTCCTTTATTTATAACACGTATAAAGAGGGAAAAAAGTAACATACTTAATTTATTTTTTTTCTCCAAATTCATAATTATATTTTATCAACAAAAATCTACAATTTTATAAAAATACCGATAAAATCATAGAGAAAAAGACACAAACAACAAGGGATATAACTATCCGGCAAATCAAAAAATGTTAATCAACAGGATAAAAAATATCTACTATATTTTCTATTGATATAAGAAAGATGATTGTGAAAGTCAAAAGGGACGCTACGGCAAGGAAGTATTCCAGCGAAGCCGCGCTTTCGCTCCGTTCCAG
>CANRVK010000089.1 GCA_947643285.1 uncultured Eubacteriaceae bacterium | reverse complement strand
GTAGTGGTACTAAATTCGCAGCCTTTTACAAGGACTACTCATTAAGTACCAACGTCTTCCAAGGGTCTGTCAAGGGTATTTTTCGCTAAAGTGTTACTTTTTTGGCTTTTCTGGGTACGGGAATTTTTTATCACTATCAATAAATTTTTATCCTATAGATAGTGCTACTGATTCTTATATGAGGGAGATAGATCTATAGAATATTGGGATAAATGAAAAAGGATTTTTTCTTCTAGAACAGCCGATAAACTAGCACAGGGAAGGGATTGCTATTCCAAAAGAAGCCCCTTGGAAGACGTTGGTACTTAATGAGCGATCCTGTTAAGGGCTGCGAATTTAGTATCCGCTACGTCTGGAACGGAGCGAGAGCGCGGCTTTGTTGGAATAGCAATCCCCTCCCTGCACGACCCTTGTGAATTTTTGATTTCCATAAGAAGAATCCTCGTATTTTTTATGGATTAATTCGCGTAATATTCTATTACACGAACACAGTTAGAAATTAGACTGAAACAAATAAGAAAGAAGATTCGAATATATTTAAAATTTCTTAGTATATTTACTAAATAATTTTGATTATACTATTTTTAAATTTCGTAATTACATAATCACTAATAGGTGATTGCGAAAGTCAAAAAGGGGGACGCTGCGGCAAGGAAGTATTCCAGCGAAGCCACGCTCTTGCTCTTTCCAGACGTAGCGGTACTAAATTCGCAGTTTCGCTTCTTGCGAAACTGCTTATTAAGTACCAACGTCTTCCAAAGGGCTTCTTATGGAATACTTCCTTGCCTCCGCTGATTAATTGGCTGTTCTACTCTTTGAAAAGAGAAACTTGCGATAATCTATGAAGTTTCTATGAGGAGATACAGGAAATAGATATTCGGAAAGGTCAGGAGTTCTATGGTGTTCGGAGTTTCGCAATTACCTATAATCACTAATGAGGAAAGGAGCATTTTATAATGGGCGTCGTTGCATTAATATTGGGCATTATCTCTATAGTTCTTGGTTTTACTTCTGTTTTATTTGCATGGATTGGTTTTATTTTAGGTATTATTGGTATTATTTTAGGTACTGTAAGTAAAAAAAACGCTCCTATTGAAAAAAAAGGGATAGCAACAGCAGGTCTTGTTTGTTCTATTATTGGTACAATTTTATGTTTACTATTATATATTGCATGTGCAGTATATATCAATAAGTTAGGCGGCTTAAATGCATTATTCTAATTATAATATTCAAAAGGAGCGATAGTAACTATGCTATCGCCCCTTTCTTTTGAGGATTTATATGGGTAAAATTGGATTTTATATTTTTAATCATTTTATAGCATATTATGGACTTACAATTGTAATAGGATTAATTGTCGCTTTTATCATTGCTTTTATACAAACAAAACGTAATAATTTAATTTGGAATGATTTTATTATTATTACTTCAACAGGAGGACTATTTGGAATTATTGGTGCAAAAATCCTCTATATTATAGTTTCATTTCATACTATTGACTTCTCAAAAATTATTGATATATCCTATCTATTTTCTATAATGCAAGGTGGATTTGTTTTTTATGGTGGACTTATTGGAGGATTATTTGGAATATGGACTTGTCAAAAATTCTTTCATATTGATGTACAAAAATATATTCAGTATTGTATTACATGTTTACCTATAGTTCATGGATTTGGAAGAATTGGTTGTTATATAGTAGGTTGTTGTTATGGTATTCCATATGAAGGTTCATTTTGTGTTATATATCATAATTCTTTCTATGCACCAAATAATATTTCTTTATTCCCAATACAACTTGTAGAAGCTATTGGAAATTTTATAATTGCGTTATTTCTCTTCACTTTTTCTAAAAAAATGAAAGGTTATACATCACTTTATATTTATATACTAATATATGCCATCATGAGATTTTTCTTAGAATTTATGCGTAATGATTCTATAAGGGGATTGTTTTATAATATTTCTACATCTCAGATTATAAGCATAATGATTATAGTCATTTGTTGTAAAAAACTTGCCTCCACTTGACATACAAAAAAATTTTTATACAATATTCCTATGGAAATAAAAAAAGTAAGTATCTCTGCGAAATTTCTTTATTACATGTTCAAAAACTCGTTCACTATTAAATCTATGTATTTGTATTCTACTTTATTTGAATCAAATCTGTATTCTTACTGGCAACAAAACTTCCCTTTCCAGTAAAGGAAATGATATACCCCTCTCTTTTATCTAGGTATAAATCTGCTCATAAATAGGTTGTCCTATACTATTACTAATTTGTTATAGTGAAATTCGCTTTTCACAGAGTAGAACAGGCAACAGACTAGCGGAGGCAAGGAAGTATTCCATAAGAAGCCCCTTGGAAGACGTTGGTACTTAATGAGCGGTTTCGCAAGAAGCGAAACGGCGAATTTAGTATCCGCTACGTCTGGAACGGAGCGAGAGTGCGGCTTCGTTGGAATACTTCCTTGCCGTAGTGACCCTTGCGAACAAACTCCTGATTTTCATAAAAAATTAGAACTGTTAGAAAAACATATAAGACACTTTTTGTATATCTTCTTATTTCACATGCTTAATAAATAGAATGCAAAAGAATGCTAAATATTATTGACAAATAGTTTAAAATAAGGTATTTTTTAATAAAAGAATGCAAAGGAGATGACGTATGAGATATACATATTTAGATTTAATAGAAGAAGTACTTAGAACTGAAAAGCACGAAATGACTCTTGGAGATATTTGGAAAATTGCGGAACAAAAAGGATATAGTAAAAAACTTATATCTATAGGGAAAACACCAGTCAACACAATGAATGCTTGTATACGAAAACATATAGAAAATGCCAAAAATGTTAAATTTAAACAAACCTCTAAAAATCCTGCGATGTATTATTTAAATAACTAAAGAAAGGCATATGATGATGGTAAACACATATAGAAACAAAATTTTTAATATGGATTGTTTGGAAGGAATGAAAGATATGCCAGATAATTCAGTTGATTTGGTTATAGCAGATCCACCATATAATCTGTCTAAAGGATCAAAATGGAAATGGGATAATAGTATTACTTTAAAAGGGATGGGAGGAAATTGGAATAAAGTAATGGTTGATTGGGACAATATGTCTTTTGAAGAGTATTGGAATTTTACAATTCAGTGGATTTCAGAAGTAAAGAGAATTCTTAAACCAACAGGCTCAGTTTGGATTTTTGGAACATATCATAATATGGGAATTATTAATGTAATTTGTCAAATGCTTGAAGTTGAAATTATTAATGAAATTATATGGTTTAAAAGAAATGCATTTCCTAATCTTTCAGGAAGAAGATTTACGGCAAGTCATGAAACCATTTTATGGGCTCATTCAGGTGGTAAAAAAAGACAATATTATTATGATTATGAGTATATAAAAAATACTAATTTTCCGGAAGATTTAATCAAACAACAAGGCAAACAAATGCGAACAGTATGGGATATCCCTAATAATAAATCAAAGGAAGAACTAGAGTATGGAAAACATCCAACGCAAAAACCCATTAGATTGTTAAAAAGAATGATTATGTCAACAACGAAAGAAAGAGATTTAGTATTTACTCCTTTTAGTGGTTCAGGAAGTGAATGTGTAGCCGCAAAAATATGCGGTAGAAATTTTTGTGGATTTGAAGTAAATTCAGAATACTATAATATTTCCTTAGAGAGAATAAAATATTGTGAGATAGAAAATGTACAAATTAGTTTATTTGAGAAAGGTTTGTGTGAAAAAAATGAAAATTGATCCAATAATTAAATGGAGCGGAAGCAAAAGATCACAAGCACAGGATATAATTAAAAAATTTGAAGAATTTGATTGTTATTATGAACCATTTCTTGGTGGCGGTTCTGTTATGTATGCAGTTAATCCTTCACATGCTATTTGTGGTGATATTTGTGAACCATTAATTGGTTTTTGGAAAATAGTTCAAAATAATCCTCAAAAAGTAATTGAATACTATACAAATGAATGGAATCGATTACAAAAAGATGGATATAATGTGTTCTATGATATCCGTTCTAGATTTAATATCTATAAATCACCATTAGATTTATTATTTTTGTCGAGGACATGTGTAAATGGATTGATAAGATTTAATACAGAAGGGAATTTTAATAATTCTTTTCATCATACGCGAAAAGGAATTGATCCCAAACGTCTTGAAAAAATAGTAATTGAATGGCATAAAAGAATTGCTAATGTTCAATTTATATGTGGTGACTATAGAGAAACAACACAAACTGCAACAAAAAATGATATTATTTATTTAGATCCGCCATATGAAAATACAAAAGGAAGATATTATGGAACTATCAATTATGAACATTTTTATAAATATTTAGAAGAATTGAATAGAAAAGAAATTAAATATGTCTTATCATTTGATGGTATACGAGGAGAGAAAGAATATGAAACAGGTATTCCAAAAGAGTTATATGTAAAGAAATATATGTTACAATCAGGAAATTCATCTTTTAAAAAAGTTATGGATAAAAGTAATGAACAAGTATATGAAGCACTATACTTAAACTGGTAAGAAGATTTTTCTTACCAGCTTATAATATTAAAATATATCAAAAATATTAATTAATGATCTTTGACATTGTATCATATCTATAAGATATTTAGCTAAAGTATCCCCTAAAGGAGAAAATCCTTTTATCTGTATTTTGCAACGAGAGGTAAAAGAATCTATATCGAAACCTATCAAAACATCACATTTGCATTTTTGGGATATAGCAGATAAATCAAAGTTTGAAGGAGCAAAAAAACATCCCATTGAAGCAAAAATAAACTCTGATACATTTACTGTAGATGTTGAAATAACCCATGTATTTGAATTTATTTTACGTTCTACACTAGGAGTATATTGTAATAAATCATATATATATTTCTTCAATGCTGAACCAATATCAGTTTCTAAATTTCTTGCTATTTCTTTTGATTCTGTACATATAATTAATGGTTTTTCAAATAAATTAAATAAAACTGTAATATGGTCAGGTCTTTTACTATTAACACTTACTCTTGGAAGTGTCAGCCATCTAAATTCTGTACCAAGTTTAGAATCTAAATTATCAAGTATAGATATTCCACTCCAATCACCACCTGGTGGATTACAAAAACCTTCAAATGTATCAGGGATAATATAATTAAAAATGATATGTATAAAGCTATCAATATCATTTTCTGTATAATGTGTTGGATAAGGTGATATAAGCATATTTTTATTTTTGGATTTAGATGCTAAAGTATTTAATTTATTACTTTTATTTTGGATTATACGAATAACATTAGATTTATCCGTTGTTTTTGGAATTTTAGGTGCATCAAGGATAATAAAATCACTTAACGAAATAATAGCACTCCATAAGCCATTCCCGTTTGCTAACGATAATATATTATTGTCTAATTTTTGTAATGTTGAGCTAGTCATTTCACCATATACAAAGGTAAATATTTCTATAGTTTCAGAAATAAGCATCGCAATCAAAGGAAGAATACCTCTGTCTGGTCGGGCATCATCACCATGAGGTTTGAATCCCTTAAACATACAAACAATTAAATCTTTTTCTATCGCTAAGTTATTATAAAACCCTTCGTCTATTTTAGGATAAATGGAACGTAATTCGTTAGCAAAAGCAATTCGATTATAAGATGGAATCAATCCAAAAGGTAAATCTTTTGAAGCAATACCAATACTATATTTAGTAGTCAGATTGGCAAAATCTTTATTATGTCCAGTGATTGATTTTTGTGCTATTTTTTTTATAAAAGAAAAACGATTATTCTGTTTGGCAAATGAAAGAATATCTCCAAAATAATCATCTCGTATAGAAATCCAATCTTCTTGGTTATAACTATTTGAACTATTCGTTGCAGACATAAAGTCTAATACTTTTAAACTTTTTTGAATTAGTGAATTATATATTGTATTTACATTTATATTATAAATAAGATAATAAAGTAATGTATAAACATCATTCTCTCCAAATAAAGATATATCAAAACTCTGAAGTGATTTATCATAAGTTGGTTGAAATTCCTCTGATTTGAAATATACTTGAATAGTAGGATATTTTCACTTTTTAGAAGCAGTATAATAGCTAAAAGGAATAGCAGCATTCGGAAAACGTAACGATTTTCGATTCCTATTCTCATCCAATTCATATTTTACAAAATCTATAATATATAGATAAGGGCAAATATTAGCCCGTGCAGTAGAATAAGCTCTTCCGCTGCGCTGCCATGCTTGATTGCCTGCTTGAAGTGCATTACAAAATTCAATAGCAATTAATATTTTTTCACCATCAGAAGTTTCTTCTGTTAATAAAACATCTGGTGTTTCATTGAGAAAACTTCCATTATCTTTTAAAACTTGAAAGATATTTGTGAGCCAGCGATCGCTTTTATTCTTATTAAAACCAGAAAAATATGTAAAGAATAAAGTATCTGAATTAATAGTAGTAACTTTAATAGAAAGACATGCTGGTGAAAGAAAAAAACGTTCTTCTTTTTCTATCTGAATAGATTTTGTAATAAGATTATATAATCGTTCACATTCAATAATATTATCACCATGTATTCTAAAATGTTTAATCATATATATTTCCTCCTGTATAATTATATAAAATTATATCATATTACTTACTTAGAAATGATTAAAATTTTGATAAACGCTTTAAAGAAGCTTCACAATATTGCTTATTAATATCGCATCCAATAAATTTCCGATTGAGATTTAGAGCCGCTTCACCGGTTGTTCCAACCCCCATAAATGGATCTAATATTATTTCATTTAAATTTGATGCTATTTTAATCAAATGTTCCATTAAAACAAGTGGTTTTTGAGTAGGATGGTTTGGGAAACTTAATTTTTCAGGATAGCGACAAGAAGGACATTCAAAGAAATTATGCATTTCTTTTTGAGATAAGAAATTCCAAGTATGATGTTTATTCCATAAACAAACAACTAATTCACAACTATTGAGAAAACTATTTTTATATACGCTTTCTGTTGGAGTTGTTTTATGCCATACAAATATCTGAAAAGTATTAAATTCTTTATCGAAAGCCTCATGCCATTTTCCAAGAAGCGAATAACTGGTAAAAATAAATATATTTCCTTTTGAAGAAAGAATTCTTTTAAAATTACTCATATATTCTAATGGATTTAAAGGGTTTTTATCCCAATCGGCAATATCATTGTTAATTATTTTACCATTCCTAAGTTGTATGTTACCGGTTGATTTTAAAGCTATATTATAAGGAGGATCAGTGAGAATAAGGTCAATAGAGTTACTTGGAATCCTTGAAAGAAGACTTAGAGCATCTTCATTGAAAAGTTTGTATTTATTTGTATTTGATGAAAACATGTATTCTCCTTTTTGTTTTTTATAGTAATATATTATATAACACAAATATTGAGGAGTAAAGAAAAAATATAAAAATAATAGTTCTGATGTTACAGTTCAGTCTATTTGAGCATCAAAGGGTCGCTACGGAAAGGAAGTATTCCAATGAATCCGCGCTTTTGCTCCGTTCCCTCCGCTCGTTGGTTGGCTGTTCTAATTTGTGAAAAACGAATTTCACCATAACAAATAAAATAAAAAGTTTGAACTGTTACTTTCTGATTGTTCTATGAAACTTATTTTTGTAAAGAGTTTCTTTATTACATGTTCAAAAACTCATTCATTATTAAGTCGATGTATTTGTATTCTACTTCATTTGAACCAAATACATCGACTTCAAACTTTTTATCTCCTAAATCAAATCTACTTTAGTAAATAATAACTTTCTGATAGGTTTCAAAACCCTATTTTTCCTTATAAAATAATATCAACATATCCTTTAATTCTTCTAGCTTCACATCACTCATAAATGCTAGTTCTACTGCTCTTTGCAATAATCCTTCAATTTCTTTTAAATGCTCTTCTTTAATCAAATCTGTATTCTTACTGGCAACAAAACTTCCCTTTCCAGTAAAGGAAATAATATACCCTTCCCTTTCTAATTCTTCATATGCCCTTTTTGTGGTAATCACACTGATTCTCAATTCTTTCGCTAATAAACGCATAGAAGGCAGAGCATCACCCTCTTTTAACTTTCCATTAATAATCATTCCCTTTATCTGAGCACAAATCTGCTCATAAATAGGCTGTCCTGTACTATTACTAATTACTATATCCATTTTATCAACTCTTCTATTTTTATATTGTATATATCCATTATATACAATTTATTTTCTCTGTCAACCCTTTTTTATCATAAAATAAATAATTCTGTAACAGTTCAGCCTTTTTATTTTATTTGTTATGGTGAAATTCACTTTTCACAGAGTAGAACAGCCAACCAATCAGCGGAGGCAAGGAAGTATTCCATAAGAAGCCCCTTGTAAAACGCCTGCCCGTTAATCAGCAAACCTGCAAGAAGCGAAACGACGAATTTAATGTCCGCGTAGTCTTACACGGAGCGAGAGCGAGGCTTCACCTAAATACTTCCTTGCTGGAGCGTCCCCTTGATTCCCAAATAGACCGACCTGTAGCATAATTCCTTCCCATATAAACACAAAAATCCCAAAATAAAACAGCAAAGAAAACCATTACTTTCAAAAGCCTTTCACTCATAATGATTTTCCCCACTGTCACTCTATCTCTATCTTATATTTTCTTTCGATAAACCGCAGCAGAAATAGGAGGAAGTGATACTGTCAGAACTTTTCTATCCACAACATAACTTGTTTGTCCAATATTATATCCTGTTTCTGTAGTCAATATCAATCGTTCCATTTCTTCCCCATCTCTCACTCCAATTTCCCAGACAGGAATAGAAATTTCCTTTTCTTCAAAATTACTATTAATCACAACTGCAATTAAATTATCTTCCATAAATCTTCCATAAGCAATGATTTTATGTGCTCCAAATAATTCCTTATAAGATCCATATAACAATGCCTTATTCTCTTTATGCATTCTTATAATATCTCTATGAAACTCTATCAATTCAATATCTTCCTGTCCCCATGGATAAGTTCTTCGATTATCTGGATCTGTCCACCCACACAGACCAGCCTCATCTCCATAATAAATCGTAGGAGCACCCGGCCATGTCATCTGAATCACAACAGCTTCTCGAAATGTGCCTTTATTTACATTTTCATTTGCCGCCTCAGATCCTAAACTTGCAACCCTTCCCACACGTCGATTCGTTCGCGTTAAAAATCTAGAATGATCATGATTTGATAACTCATTCATCGCAATCTGCAAAGACGGCATTGGAAATCTAGACATATGATGTGACATAGCCTGAAAAAAGCTATCAGAATTCCCTAATAAATCCCCTCTGAAATCATCACTATGTTTTTCCATTCCTGTTAAAAACCAAGTAATAGGTTCCATAAAAGCATCATAATTCATCACAGTATCCCATTCTTTTCCATTCAGCCAATTATAAGGATCTCCATAATGTTCCGCTAAAACAATCGCATTCGGATTCGCTTCATATACTGCTGCTCGAAACTTACTCCAAAATATATGATTATATTCACTACTATGTCCTAAATCCGCTGCCACATCTAAACGCCAGCCATCTGCACAAAAAGGAGGGGACACCCACTTTTTAGCGATTCTCAAAATATCTTTTTCCAACTGTTCCGATTCCTCATAATTCAACTTTGGAAGAGTATCATGTCCCCACCATCCATCATATGCCGTATTATAAGGCCATCTCCCATTTGGATTAAATTTAAAAAAACTGCGATATGGACTATCTTCTGATATAAACGCTCCTTTTTCATATCCTTCCTGATTTTCATAAATACGCTCTCTATCCAACCAGCGATTAAAAGATCCACAGTGGTTAAACACACCATCTAAAATCACTTTTATTCCTCTTCTATGTGCCTCTTCCACCAAATCTATAAATAACTGATTGCTCGCCTCTAAGTTTTCCTTACTCGTGACACGACTGATAAACTTAGTAGCATGAGCATTACAATTATCCCCTTCTGGAAGCGTTTCTCCTTCATCTTTTATAATCTTTCCAAAGTGTGGATCTATATAATCATAATCCTGTATATCATATTTATGATTAGAAGGAGATACAAACAAAGGGTTAAAATAAATCACATTTATACCAAGTTCTTGAAGATAATCCATTTTATTTAATACTCCTTGCAAATCACCTCCATAAAACTCACGTACTCCCATAGTCGCAGGATACTTATTCCAATCCTTCACTTGGGAAATTCCTTCTTCAATATAAACATACTCCCTATCCACAGGATCATTAGAAGAATCCCCTTTACAGAATCTATCTACAAAAATCTGGTAAATTACAGCTCCCTTTGCCCACTGAGGAGTAGCGAAATTTGGAATGATTTTGAAATTATAATAAGGCTGCATCTCCTTATTAACACCTCTCTGATTATAATAACAGCAAACCTTCCCTGATAATATTTTAAAACTATAAAAAAATACATCTTCGGTCATTTGCATTTCAATACTATAAAAATCAAACTCCCCCTTTGCATGATCAAAATTCATCTCCACTTCTTCACTCTCATGAATCAAAAATACCTTATCTACATTCTGTTTCGCAGTTCTAAAATAAATTTTAACATTTTCCCCCGCCTTTGGTTCACATGGCTTTACATACTCCTGTGTACAATCTGTAAATAAAGCTCTTCTGTTTAATAAAGGTCTCATCGCAGAAACATATAATAAAAATTTATTTGTTCTATCCAGCTTATTTGTATTCACTCTTATATCCATAACATGCTCCTATTCGTTATGTGTATTTTTGGTTATCAACATATTGATCTCTTTCTTAACTTTAAAATAATCCCTTTCTTTTCGATCCTCCTTTATATCTTTTCGCCTTATCTATACCCATATCATTTCCATAAACACTATCATACCTTATGTCCATTTCATTAACAAATCTCACGCCACCTGCGCCAGATTATCCTCATAATTAATATTTTATTATATTATACATCCAAATACAACTAATAATTCAAGAACATTTCCCTTACATTTTTTGTACTATTTCTAAGAAAATTATCCACTAAACATGAACTCAAAAAAATAAAAGATAAAACAAATTGCGAAAATCAAAAGGGGGGCGCTCCGGCAAGGAAGTATTCCAACGAAGCCGCGCTCTCGCTCCGTTCCAGACGT